>JBHLOG010000267.1:0-3136 GCA_048940765.1 Promethearchaeota archaeon
AGGTAATGTTGGAGTATCTCCATATACAGCAGAGCTCGAAGCAAAAATAACTTTTTCAATATCTCTTTTTCTAGCTGCATTTAACAAATTTAGAGTACCATTAATATTAACATCATTACATGACTCTGGCATTTTTATTGATTGAGGTACGCTAGTAAATGCAGCTTCATGAAAAATTAGATCAATATCTTCGAAAATTTCAAATAAAAAATTAAAATCCCTTATATCTCCTTTATGAAATTGGAATCTTTTATTATTTAAGGCGTCTTCAATATTTTCCAATCGACCATTAAATAAATTGTCAATACCAATTACATCTGCCCCTAATTCAAGTAATTGATCAGTTAAATTACTCCCAATGAATCCCGCAACTCCGGTAACTAAGATCCTTTTATCTGCAATTTTCGAATTAGACATATTAAAATATTAAATTTGATTTTATCCTTAAAAATTTCGTATCCTATAAAAACATTCAGAAATAAAAGTGTATAATTATTATTATAAATTAATCTAATGCAATTCTGATAAATATTTCATAAAATCTGCTTTATATTCTTTTGGAAGTTTATCTGGTCTTTTTAAATCAGCTTCGCTATGAAGTTTTGTTTTTATTAAAATTAAAATCGGACCTTTTTGGTTTTTGATATTATCAAGAGTTTTTAGTAATTCTTCCTTAGTCTCAATCTTAACACTTATTTTATAATTTGATGCTAGTGCTATATCTGTAAATTTTAAAATAGAAGAATTTGTTGACTGACCCCCGGTAGATTCATGAGATTCATTATCAATAATTATGTGAACGAAATTTGAAGGTGAATATTTTCCTATAGTCGATAATGCACCCATTTGCATAATTGCTGCTCCATCACCATCAAATACAATAACCCTATTGTTCGGCTTCTGAAGTGATATACCTAATCCTATAGAACTAGCACAACCCATAGATCCTATATTATAGAAACTTTTATTATGATCTTTTCTATTTAATTCTCTATATTCGAATATAATTCTTGAAATATAACCCGTTGTAGAAACCACTATTTCATTATTATTTAAATTATCCAAAATCGTCTGAATTACGTCCTTGGTGGTTAAATTATACCTACTTAATATTGCTTCCTTCATTTCATAATTTTTAAAGAAATTTGTCCTAAACACAAATGCATACGGTCCATTTTTTTCAATAAAATGTTTTTTTGCTTTATTTACTCCTTTTTTAATCTCTTGTATATTAGGATCTAGTACAAGATAAGGTATTTGAAGAGCTTTCAAAAGTGGTAATGTAATTTTTCCCATTTTTTTATGTTGAGGTGCATCTATTTTTCCTGGTTCGCCTCGCCATCCAATCATTAAGAGAATAGGAATTGAATAAACTTCGGGATCACATAAGGAGGTTAGAGGATTTACTGTTTTTCCAAATCCTGAATTTTGCATATATACCACTCCCACTTTATTAGTTGATAAATGATAACCAGATGCAATAGCAATTGCTTCACATTCATTGCATACAACAATATTATGTAGTTTTTTATCCCTATTATCAACTAAATACTTCATTAAATCCTTAAAGGTTGAGTCTGGAATACCCGCAAAAAAAGTGAAATTATTTTGTTTTAAGATTTTAAAAAATTCTTCACAAGAAATCATGTTCATCCTTTATACATACTCTTTTATTTATTATTATTTAGGTAGTTCTTTACTCCTTCTAAATCTTCATAATCATCAATTTCAACACAAAATTCATTATAATAGCAAGGTTTCAAAATAAGTATATCCAAAATTTCATTTAATGCATCTTCAGCATAACAATTCAAAATACCATATTCTACAAAATTTTCAAGTTCCTTAAGCCATCTTGCCATAAATTCTTTAGATAATTTATATAATGGAGCTAAAAAAGCAGTATTATCTCCCTTTAAATTAACACTAATTTTATAAATTCTATCATTTATAACTATTGCTTTAAAATCTTTTACAGGAGGAGGGATTTCTCTATTAACTAAAACACAATCATTGTCATTGGATTCAAGTAATAATTTTACCAAATTTTCAGAAAAAATTAAATCTCCATGAGAGTATAAAACATCTTCATTAATAAGATCCTTCGCTAAATACAAAGAATACATGTAATTCGTCTTATCATAAAGAGGATTTTTAATAAATTGAACATTAATAGAAGGATAATGTTTTTTGATATGCTTTTTAATTTTTTCTTCATACGGACCAGTAGTTATAATAAGATCCTCAAAACCGAATGTTAATATGCTTTTTAATTGATAATCTAAAATGGTTTTATTATTATTTATTTTAATAAGACATTTAGGTAAATGATTTGTTAAAGGAGCTAATCTTTTACCCATTCCTGAGTTTAATAATATGACTTTCATCTAATTTCTTCTAAAATTTCTCTTAATTGAGTTTCTCTTAACAATCTTGGATTATTCTTAACTCTTTCGGGATTAAATCCATTATTTATAATAACTTCGATATCTTCCTGAGTTTTTATACCTAATTTACTAAGGTTTGTTTCTAATCCGATATTTTTGATTAAGTTTGTAATTTTTTGTTTTGCCTCAGTAAAACTAAAGACTCCTATCATTGATATTAGTTCTTTCATTGTTTTTTTAACATAATCAACACCACGAGGATCCTTAACATCTTCTTTATTTACATTTGAATTAAAAGCAATCATTGAAGGTAAAGTTAAAGCTACTGCATGTCCATGTGGCACATTAAAATAAGACGTAATAGGATATGAAATTGCATGACAAGCAGTAGTTTTTGTTATATTTATTGCTTTGCCTGAAAAATTTGCAGCAATAGCCATATTATATCTAGATTCCTTATTAGGTTTTTGAACTACCGTTAAAATATTATCCATTATTAACTCTATTGCTTTTTTAGAATAATTTTTTGATTTAATTGTGGAATTTATATTCCAATAAGATTCTATAGCTTGTGTTAGTGCATCCAATCCCGAAATTGCTGTTAAATCCTTAGGTAAATCATTTGTAAATTGAGGATCAACAATAACGTATTCTGGTTGCATATAACTTGGACTTAGTAATGAATATTTATTTTTATCTATATAAACAACTGCAAAATGAGTTGCTTCACTCCCAGAACCTGCAGTTGT
>JBHLOG010000097.1:0-12868 GCA_048940765.1 Promethearchaeota archaeon
ACTGTATTTAAATATCAGGAATCTGTACATAAAGATCTTGTGCCCTTTGATCATTGGTATCTTCAAAACATTGCCGTTAAACCAGAAGAACAAAGAAAAGGATATGGAGGGCTACTAATAAGGGCTATGCTTAAAAAAATTGATAGTGAAGGGTTACCAATTTATTTGGAAACTAATAATGAAAAAAATTTGTCATTTTACCAGAGATATGGATTTGAAATAATTAACCATGCAATAATCCCTGAAACTGATGTACCTCTTTGGTGTATGTTAAGAAAACCAAGATAAGCTTGATAATTGGGTTGGAAAAGTAAATTCAGCGTCTGATTTCAATGAAAATAACATTGAAAATGAATTAAAAATTTTAAAAAAATGCTTTTAGAATTTATTTTGCTAATTTTATTCCAAACTCTTTGCATTTGGGAAGTTCTTCTTCAATAATAGGTCCCTTTAATCCCCCAACTTTTATAGATAAACCAGAACTCACTTTTTTCATATTTGGCATAACTTTAGCAATTTGTTTTTCCATTTTTCTTGTAGCTTTTTCAAAATCTTTTTTTACATATGTATCGAATACTGCAAAATTATTCCCTTTTAGTGAAGAATTGGCAAGTTTCTTTATGAATTTCTTTACAGAACTAATATGAGCCCCCATTTGGTTTGGAGAACCAATGAGTATCAAATCAAAAGTTACATCTTTTTCTAGATTAATTTCTTTCACATTTTCAATTGAAACAGTGTTTCCTTCAACTGTTTTTAATCCTTCAGCAATTAATTCTGCTACTTTTTTAGTATTTCCATATTTAGTATCATAAGCGATAAGTATTTTCATTTTGAATTACGCTTTTTTTTCTTTTAGTTAAATCTTGAATAGTTTAAAAGAATATTCTAATTGTTAAAACATTTTTTATTGTGACTGTTAATCTTTATTAATATTATTTAAATTTTATGTAAGGAATAGAAAATATATCTAGGAAAAATATATGATCTCGATAATAAATACAAACTTTTTGTTCAATATGGATCACCTTCAATGGAAACTTATATCTTTAACATACATAATGTAGAAAAAGGTCAGTACAATAATATATTATCTATGAAAAACAAAAAAATATCTAGATAATTTGTTCCATAGTGATCATCAACCCTATAATTTTTTAATCTAAATCTGCATAATGTCAATAATAACCATTATTTTATAGAGAATATGACTAAATACGAAAATCCAAAAAGGATATACTTCCCTAACCGATCACTTAAACTGAATTTCATGTCGATTTATGATCATTTATTATAATAATGTTTATATAATTACATTTCTTTATTTTTTATTCAACAGAAAAAAAGATGCTAAAGCGTTTTTTTATCAATAAAAATAGTATGTGATAAATGAATGGAGGGATCGGTATTAGTAATTGGAGGAGGGATTGCTGGAATTCAAACCTCCTTAGATTTAACTGAATTAGGTTTCAAAGTTTATTTAGTAGAAAACACACCCTCGATTGGAGGTAGAATGGCTCAACTCGATAAAACATTCCCTACAAATGATTGTTCATTGTGTATTCTTGCGCCAAAAATGGTGGAGGTATTTAGAAATCCTAATATCGAGTTATTGACATATCATGAAGTCAAAGGTGTTAAAGGAAAGCCAGGAGACTTCACTGTCTCAGTTCTTAAAAAACCTCGATATATTGACGAGACTAAATGTAAAGGGTGTGGAGATTGTGCTGCTAGATGTCCTAAGATTGAAACCCCAAATCTTTTTGATATGAATTTAGGGAAAAGAAAGTCAGTTTATATTCCTTTTCCACAAGCAGTACCTCCAGTATATCTAATAGATCCTGAATTATGTTTGAAAATCACTAAAGGAGTATGTGGAGTATGTGAGAAAATTTGTAAAGCAGAAGCTATTGATTATGAACAAGAACCTTATGAATTTGAATTACATGTTGGAGCAATTGTTGTAGCAACTGGATTTGATGTTCTTGAAGAGGAATTATCCTCAAGATGGGGTTATAGTTTTAAGAATGTAGTAAATGCTTTAGAATATGAAAGAATGTTGTCTGCTTCAGGTCCTTTTGGAGGTCATATTCTCCGAAGGAGTGATGAGAAAGAGCCTGAAATAATAGCATTTATTCAATGTGCGGGATCACGAGATTTACACGAGAACATTCCCTATTGCTCCAGTGTTTGCTGTATGTATACAGCTAAAGAAGCTATCATCACGAAAGAGCATTCAGATAATTCAAAGTGTTTTGTATTTCGACATGATATTCGAGCATTTGGAAAAAATTTTTACGAATTTACTCAGAGAGCTCAAGATGAATATGGAGTAACATATTTTCAAACGAAAATTAATAAAATTATAGAAGATCCTGAAACTAAGGATTTAATTATCCATTATGAGGATTTAAAAACTGGAGAATTTAAGGATTTTAGAACCAATTTAGTGGTATTAGCTGCGCCTCTTGTCCCTTCGAAAGGTACTCAAGAATTAGCAGAAATTTTAGGTATTGAATTAGACCAATATAGTTTTTATCAGGAAAAATCATATTTTAATAAATCTATATCATCAAAAGAAGGTATCTTTTTAGCTGGATTTTGTCAAGGTCCAATGGATATCCCAGAAACAGTAGCTGATGCTAGCGGTGTGGCTTCTCAAGTAGCAACATTACTAAATTCCTCCAAGTTTGCGGAAGTGAAAGAAAAAGTTTTTGAAATTCCCGAGAAAAAGGTGCTGTTAAGTGATGAGCCAAGGATCGGCGTACTGATATGTCATTGTGGAATTAATATTGGTAAATATATTGATATTCCAGAAGTTACTGAACATATTAAGACATTACCCAATGTAGTATTTTGTGAAGACAATTTATATTCTTGCAGTTCTGATTCTCAACAGCGAATTAAAGAAGTAATTAATGAATATAATTTAAATCGATTTATTGTAGCATCATGTACTCCACGAACACATGAATCATTATTTCAAGAAACATGTCAAGAAGCAGGTTTAAATAAGTATCTTTTTGAAATGGTAAATATCCGAGATCAATGTTCATGGGTACATATGACAGAGAAGGAAAAAGCCACTCAAAAAGCTAAGGATCTAATAAGAATGGGTGTTGCTAAATCAAGGTTATTAAGGGCACAATCAGAAGAAAAACTACAAATTACTCAAACTGCATTGGTAATTGGTGGTGGTGTATCCGGAATGACTGCTGCGCTAAATATTGCTAATCAAGGATTTATAGTTTATCTTGTAGAAAAAGAGCAATTTTTAGGTGGTAATTTAAATAATTTGAATATTTTATATCCAACTCAGGAAGATGCTTCAATCTTGTTAAATGAAACCGTAGAAAAGGTTAAAAGAAATAAAAATATTAAAGTATTTCTAAATTCTAAATTAAAAGATGTAAAAGGATATATTGGGAATTACAATGTTTCAATTCTAGATTCAGAAAATGAGATGAACAACTTGGAAATTGGTACAATTATCGTCGCTACGGGAGGAAAAGAGTTAAAAATTGATAAGGTTTTTGAATATACTTACTCGAATCATACTGTCTTTAGCCAATTAGAATTAGAAAAGAAATTGAAAGGTGAAGATATGTCTTGGCTTGATAATATAAAGCGCATCACGGTAATTTTATGCGTTAATGCCAGACAAAAAGAGGGTATAACATATTGTTCTAATATTTGTTGTGGAACTGCCATCAAAAATATTAATATATTAAAGACATTAAAACAAGATCTCGAATTAGTAGTTCTTTATAGAGATCTTCAAATGAGCAAAAAAGAATTTGAGGAATATTATCGTGAGCGAAGAAAAGATGCCATTTTTTTGAGATACGATTTAGATGAGCCACCTATTATTAGTAATAAAAATGATACATTAGGAGGCTATGAAATAGAAGTTTTTGATACTAATTTACAAGATTATATCAAATTTGAGACAGATTTAATAATATTGGCATCTCCAATAGTTCCAGCCGATAATTTAGAAGAATTAGCGAAGATGCTTAAAGTTCCTTTAGATAAAAATGGATTCTTTTTAGAAGCTCATGTTAAGTTAAGACCTTTAGATTTTGCCACAGATGGTATTTTCTTATGTGGGTGCGCCCAATGGCCTAAAAATATACAAGATTGCATCTCACAAGCAAATGGCGCTGCCGGAAGAGCAAGCAGATTTCTGAGTGCTAAAGAAATTACAACATCTGGTTTAGTAGCAGAAGTAGATCCAGAGATATGTATTGGATGTGGAACTTGTGAAGAAGCATGTGCCTATAACGCAATAGAACTTACAAATACAACAAAAGAATTTGAAGAGGTGAATTTAGTAATAAAGAAATCTCGGATCAATCCAAATTTATGTAAAGGTTGCGGTACATGTGCCGCAAATTGTCCTGTTGGAGCAATTTCAGTAAAACACTATGATTTTGAGCAAATTAATGCTTTAATAAGAGCATTAATAATATAGAATCTATCTAAAGAAAGCGGAAGGTAACTCCATATTTTTATCGATACTGTACCTCATTTAATAAAAAAATTATGAAATCTAATCAGAAAAAATAAATTCTTTCTTTTTTTTTCCTAATCATTATTAATTCAATTTATTATAATTTGGATTAATTTTAACTGGTGAATATCATTACTGAGACTAAAAATTTAGACGATACAAAAGAACAGAGCGATGATATCAATTACTACCTTGAAAAAATTTATGAACCGGATATTAGAAAATTGTTATATCGATGTTATCAATGTGTTCGTTGTAGCGGTGTATGTCAACTAAGTAAAGTTCAAAATTTTGAACCTAGCAGAATAATTCAGATGATATTAGAAGGTTTTGAAAACAAAATTATTGAGAGCGGGGTTTTATGGGACTGTTTAACCTGTAATGCCTGCCTTCAAAATTGTCCCGAAGGAATTAATTTTGCAGATATTGTAAGAATGGCAAAATACAAAATGCGAGAATCTTATAACCAAAATCCTGATGATTATGTAGCTCATAAAGGTATATACACAACAATTTCTGAAATTATGAGCGAATCTCATATAAAACCAGAAAGATCTCTTGAGTGGATACCGAAGGGTTGTAAAACATCAGAAAAAGGTAATATTATGTATTATGTTGGGTGTTTACCTTATTTTAATTTTGAGTTTAAAAATTCAGATTCGATTGCAGAAAGTACTTTAAAAATACTTTGTCAAATTGAAAAAGAGCCAATTGTATTACTTAAAGATGAAATTTGCTGTGGACATGATTTATATTGGGGGCAAGGTAAATTTAATGCTTTTATTAATTTAGCAAAGAAGAATCTTAAAAGAATTGAAGAAACTGGAGTGAAAGTAATAGTTACTGCATGTGCTGAATGCTATCGAACATTAAAAGTAGATTATCCGAATTTATTTGAAGATTTTAGTGAGAGATTTGTGGTTAAACATCTAATTGAATATATTTATGAAAATTGGAAGAAAAACAAAATTGAATTTATTAATCCCAAAGCCGAAGAAAAATCAATTAAATTTACTTATCATGATCCTTGTCGATTGAGTAGGTTTTTGCCTAAAAATAGTAATATTATAGAAAATATACGTGAAATTTTTACTCATTTAAATAAATTAGGATATGAATTTAATGAAATGGTGCATAATAAAACGGATGCATTATGCTGTGGAGTAAGTACTTGGATGAATTGTAATGAACGTTCAAAAGCCTTACGATATAAAAGACTTATAGAGGCGAAGGATGCTGGTGAAATAATGGTTACTTCATGTCCAAAATGTAAAATGCATTTACAATGTTTACAAGATGATTATGAGGATATTTCTTCAATAGAGATAATAGATTTCTCTGAATTCTTAGTAAATCTAATAAATGTTATAGATGAAAATGAGAAAAAGGGGGATAATCAATAATGGAAGGATCTGTACTAGTTATTGGAGGAGGTATTGCTGGAATCCAAACTTCTTTAGATCTTACGGAATTGGGATTTAAAGTTTATTTAGTTGAAAAAACTCCATCTATAGGTGGGAGAATGGCTCAATTAGATAAAACCTTTCCAACTAATGACTGTTCGTTATGCATTTTAGCCCCAAAAATGGTAGAAGTATTTCGAAATCCTAATATTGAACTTATGACTTATCACGAGGTTAAAAAAGTAGAGGGGGAATCTGGAAATTTTACTGTTACCGTCCTTAAGAAACCTCGGTATATTGATGAGTCTAAATGTAAAGGATGTGGTGATTGTGCGACTAAATGTCCTAAGATTGAGGTTCCTAATTATTTTGATATGAATCTGGGCAAAAGAAAGTCTGTTTTTATACCATTTCCACAAGCAGTACCTCCTATTTATTTAATTGATCCAAATTTATGTTTAAAACTCACAAAGGGAGTTTGTGGGGTTTGTGAAAAAGTATGTAAAGCTGAGGCAATTGATTACGAACAACAACCAAAAGAAATTATAATAAACGTTGGAGCTATTGTTGTTGCTACTGGATTTGATATGTTTGCAGAGGAATTATCCTCTAGATGGGGATATCAATATGAAAATGTTGTTAATGCACTTGAATATGAGAGAATTCTCTGCGCAAGTGGTCCATTTGGTGGGCATGTATTACGTAGAAGTGATGAGAAAGAGCCTGAAGTAATTGCTTTTATTCAATGTGCAGGATCACGAGACTTGCATGAGAATGTTCCATATTGTTCATCAGTTTGTTGTATGTACACAGCTAAGGAAGCAATTATCACAAAAGAACATTCTGATAACTCCAAATGTTTTATTTTTAGACATGACATTAGAGCTTATGGAAAAAACTTTTATGAATTTACTCAAAGAGCTCAAGATGAATATGGAGTAACGTATTTTCAAACAAAAATAAGTACAATCGAAGAAGACTCTGAAAAAAATGATTTAATCATTCATTATGAAGACTTGAAAACCGGGGAATTTAAAGATTTTAGAGCTAATTTAGTGGTATTAGCCACGCCTCTCGTCCCTTCAAAAGGAACTCAAGAATTAGCAGAAATTTTAGGGATTGAATTAGATCATTATAATTTTTTCAAAGAAAAATCTTACTTTAATAAGGCTTTATCATCAAAAGAAGGAATTTTTCTGTGTGGATTTTGTCAAGGTCCAATGGATATCCCAGAAACTGTAGCAGATGCGAGTGGGGTTGCCTCACAAGTTGCCACTTTATTGAATTCAGTGAAATACACAGAAGTAAAAGAAAAAGTATTTGATATCCCAGAGAAAGAGGTAAATGCAACAGACGAACCACGTATAGGTGTTTTAATTTGTCATTGCGGGATCAATATTGGAAAATATGTAGACGTTCCCGCGGTACGAGATTATGTTAAAACTCTTCCAAATGTTGTACACTGTGAAGATAATCTTTATTCATGTAGTTCTGATTCACAAGAAAGAATTAAAGAGTTGATAGTAGAGAAGAATTTAAATAGGTTTATCGTTGCTTCTTGTACACCAAGAACACATGAACCTTTATTCCAAGAAACTTGTCAAGAAGCAGGATTAAATAAATATCTATTTGAAATGGTCAATATACGAGATCAATGTTCATGGGTTCATATGACCGAAAAAGAGGCTGCTACAGAAAAATCAAAAGATTTACTAAGGATGGCAGTTGCGAAAGCTCGATTAATTAAACCACAATCCGAAGAAAAACTGCAGATCACCCCCACTGCTTTAATAATAGGCGGAGGAATCTCTGGTATGACTGCTGCGTTGGAAATTGCAAATCAAGGATTTAAAGCATACTTAGTTGAAAAGGAAGATAAATTAGGCGGCAATTTAAATAACTTGAACATTTTATACCCCATTCAGGAAGACGCTTCTATATTTTTACAAGAAATCACAGAAAACGTTCAAAATCATAAAAATATTGAAGTCTTTACTAAATCAAAAATTAATTCAATTGTTGGTTATGTTGGAAATTATGAAGTATCTATAATTAATTCTGGGAAAGAACCATTAGAATTAAAAATTGGTACCATAATTGTAGCTACTGGGGCACAAGAATTAAAGCCTCAAGGATTATATGGATATGATGGAAAAAATAATGAAATAATGACTCAGTTAGAATTAGAACAGAAATTGCAATCTAAAGATAATTCATGGCTTGATAAAATTAATCGCCTAACTTACATTTTATGCGCAAATGCGAGACAAAAAGAAGGTATAACTTACTGTTCAAATGTGTGTTGTGGAACATCAATTAAAAATGTTAATATTCTAAAAGAATTGAAACCAGATCTTGAAATAGTTATTCTTTATAGAGATTTGCAAATGGCTAAAAAAGAGTTTGAAGAATATTATCGCAATCGAAGGAAAAATGCAATGTTTCTTAGGTATGATTTAGATAAGCTACCAGAAATTAAAAAGAAGAGTGCTGGGAAGTATAAAGTTAAAGTTTTCGATACTAACTTACAAGATGAAATTACTTATGAATCTGATATGATTATTTTAGCAACTCCTATGATACCTGTTGATAATTTGGAGGAATTAGCTAAAATGCTTAAAGTTCCCTTAGATCGAACTGGATTTTTCTTAGAAGCCCATGTTAAATTAAGACCTTTAGATTTTGCCACAGATGGTATTTTCTTATGTGGGTGTGCTCAATGGCCCAAAAATATACAAGATTCCATCTCACAAGCGAATGGTGCTGCTGGAAGAGCAAGTAGATTTTTAAGCGCAAAAGAAATCAAAACATCGGGCTTGGTGGCCGAAGTAAATCCAGATAAATGTATAGGATGTGGCAAATGTGAAGAAGTTTGTCCCTATAAAGCAATAGAACTTATAGAATCTATAAAAGAGTTTGAGGATGTTAACATTATTGTTAAGAAATCTTCTATAAACTCGGCGTTATGTAAAGGATGCGGAACGTGTGCTGCGACTTGTCCTGTTGGTGCAATAATGGTAAAAAATTATGATTTTGACCAAATTTCAGCTATGATTGATTCTTATTTACTAGAAAAGGAGGAAGTGAAAAATTAATTATGTCAAAATCTAAAGAGAAAGTAAGAGAAGAGAATTTTGACCCCCATATTTTAGTTTTTTGCTGTAATTGGTGTAGTTATGCGGGAGCAGATCTAGCGGGAGTTTCTCGATTTCAATATCCTCCAAATATTAGAATAATAAGAGTAATGTGCTCAGGAAGGGTTGATCCTTCATTTATTTTAAAAGCTCTAAAAAATGGTGCTGATGGAGTTCTTGTTACTGGATGTCATATAGGAGATTGTCATTATATATCTGGAAATGAATATACACAAGAAAGGTTCGAAAGATTACATCGAATTTTAATTACGCAGTTAGGTGTAGATCCTAAAAGAGTACGTTTAGAATGGGTAAGTGCTTCTGAGGGGAAGAAGTTTGCAGAGGTAATAACAGAATTTACTAACCAAATCAAAGAATTAGGGCCTTTCAAACATTAAAATCTTTAAAATTTCATAAAAATATTGGATTTTTATCCATATTTCTTTTTATGTCTATAATTGTTGATTAAATTATGTCTAATATAAGAAATCAAAATCAGTAATTTTTGCATTAAAACTTATAAATAATAAATAGATTAGGTTAATATAATGGTTGTGCAAGAAATTAAAGAAGACCCAGAAACAAGAATAAAAAAATGGTTAGAACAACTTCAAACCTTTCGAAATCCGGTATCTTTAGGTGAGATAAAAGTAGCTGGAGAAACCGAAAGCGAAGCTCAAATAAGAGAAGCAGCATATTACCTGGCTTTAAAACATCTCTCATATGAAGAACTATGCTGGAGTTTAGCGGAAAAAATTCAAAAAAAAAATATTTCAATATCCTCAATCGAAGACATTAGAAAAACAGCAGAAGAAATCTCTAATTCATCAAAAACATATGATGAATTGTGCTGGTTGAATGCTGAATTAGAAATCTCCACGAAAAAATAGAGAGACATTTTAGGAGTAAATCTTAGAGATTCCTTAGTTTTCACTGATACTAATAATAAAAAAAGTAATTGAATTTAAGGTTTTTTAGGTCTTATTTGCTTGGATTTCATATTTGATGTACTATCGGGGCACCCAATTATTATAATTAGTATAGCCCATATAATACACTCTCTCACATTCAGGACATTTCCGTGCCTCAATTATGTGAGAATCTTTAATATAAGGTGTACTATCCTCACAACAGACCAATTCTGCATTACAATGTTCGCATTTCTCAGGTAATTTTATTTTTTTCATAATTTCCTTCCTTTTATAATAACTTTTTTTTTTTAAAAAGCAATGAATATATATTGAAATTAAATTAAAATTTCAAAGATGCTTATTCGTTTATCAGTGTTATCTTTGAATTTTTTTATAAAATTTTTATCTTGAAGTTTTTTCAAAGCATATGCTACAGTTCGTTTAGGTAATAAGGTTTTTTTTATAATTTCATTTTCTTTTAATGGACCTCTTTGTTTTATCAGATATAATATGAATTTACTCGATGGAGATAATGAAATTAATTCTATTTTCTTTTCATAAGTGGAGACAGAATAGAAATCATTAACAATCATATAATAATTCTTTTAAAATAATGATAATTTTAATTTAATTATTCAATTAATAAAATACGACTTTCATATATAATATTTATGAGTAGTGGGCTAATTTAAACGATTGAAACAACTTTAGTTTCAATTTTGTACTAGATTTATTTCAAAGTTTAAATTTTAAACTTTTTTTAAAAGTAGAACGAATGACTTATAAATCAAATAATGTTAAAAATTTCCACATGAATCACATTTACCATCTAGATAAGCTTCACAATTTTTACAAATATTCCCACATTTGGCTTCTTGACTATTTTTGCTAAAAAGGTTTAATGGTAGATAATTTGGTGCATTTAGATTAGAAACAAATAGAATTTCAGAATGTAATATTCCTTTTTTATTCGTTGGACCACAATAGTTAATATATTTATGCAAAACCTCTACATTTTGCCCCACAATTCCCAGAATTAAATTAAATCGCCCAGTAATTTGAGCTAGCAAAAAAACTCTTGGACAATCAGAATACGCTTTAATAATCTTTTTAACTTCGTCATAGTTTTTCATTTCGAGAAGAATTAAGCATGCTTTATAATTTAGAGCATTTATATTGATGTTTCCTTGGATTTTAAGTATTCCCGAATCTTCCAATTTTACTATTCTTTTTCTAACACCCGCATGGCTCATAACATCTTCGTCTGATTTGAATACTTTTTCGCCAATACTAATTAAACTCTCACGTCCTTCATTAAATAAAGCATTAATAATTTGCTTATCTATGTTATCTAATCCCATAATATAAATACAAGAAGACTTAACATAAAAATTTACAATAATAGAAATTTAATAAAACAAAAATTCTACTTAATCTACCCTTTAAGTTAAGAAATCAAAATTTCTTAATGATTAAAATTACTAATTTCATTCCTTGAATTCTTTTGAAAATTATTTCACAAATTTAGAGATATCATTACATCTCTTAATAGGATCATCTACGATGAATAAGTTGAGTGGCTTGTGTTGGACATGAAGCCACACACAGACCACAACCATAACATTTTTCCTTATTTATTATTGGTATTTCATTATCTACTTCTCTCGCACCAAATAAACACATTTCAATACAGGTAAGACAGCCATTACATTCATCAGGATTTAATATAGTTATATAGTCTGCTTTTGCTATAAAATTATATTTATTGAATTTTAAAAGTGCTTGAAGTTCGTGACAGCAGCAAGAGCAACAACTACAAATTGCGTAAACCTCTTGACCGGGTAAAAATAGAGCGAGATGAATTAATCCAGCTTGGCTTGTATTTTCAAGAATTTTTTTTGCTTTTTTGAGGGAAATAAGTTTCCCATATCCACTTGAAATTATATGTTCCCCTTCCTCATTAAAGATTAAGAATGTTTCAATTGGATTACTACATTTTTCGAAAGCTAAACGACAACCACCATTTGAAAGGGAAATGATGTATGCTTGTTCCAAAATTTGTACAGCTCGAATCGTAGGTAGAATGTGTTGGGATAATATGAATGCCTTATTGATGGGAATCACTTTAGAGGAGAATTTAAGCTTGCCTTTAGTGATAGTATCCTCAGTTTTTGAGATACGAGTATTAAGATAGTAATGCATAAGACTATTTAGTTCTACGGGTTTCAATATCGAATAAGGATGCTCCTGAAGGTTCTTACTTACAATTTCATAAAAATTTCGGCATTTATACGCAATTTCATTCTTAACATTTTTTTTTAAGAAATCCTTTTTTGAATAGTTTAGCAAGGATAGATGGTACTTTAGTTGATATATTTAGAATCAACTTTTCTCTTAATAATGAAATAGTCAAAAAATCTTCAGTTAAGAAATCTAAAACCTGCAGCTCATCAAGGGTAATAACACTTCTAAAAATATTTAAAAACTCATCAGGAATATCTATAGCTTTTAAAAAGTTTTGATATTGAATTTCCCAGAGATCTTTTGTTGTTATCATTTCAATTAATTATTATCTGCAACATTTATTTTGATTATCATCTGATGGTATTTCTAACCATTCAATTTTTTTTTGATCTTGGTCAATAGATACTTCGCAACTTCGAACATAATCTATATCTAACCTATTCTCGAAAAGCTTACGAGCTAAAATTAATGCTTGATTTATATTTATAATCTTACCTTTTTGATCTGGATTTTGTCTTTCCCATTCTTTAAGACTTTCATTTGAAGTAAAAAATAATGTAGTAGAACATTGAGAACCTAAATATATAATTAGGTTTTCAGGCTGTTGGTAAGCAATTTGTTCATCTTTAATCTCTATCTTAATTTCCTGTTCAGAAATAGGAT
>JBHLOG010000268.1:0-3128 GCA_048940765.1 Promethearchaeota archaeon
GATATGGCTGATGATGCCATCGGTGTATTGGACGCTTTGAATATTGAAAAAGCACATATTTGTGGTGCTTCTATGGGAGGAATGATCGCACAAATCATAGGATATAGACATCCTTCTCGTGTATTATCTCTCGCAGTAATTATGAGCACTACAGGAAATCCTAAACTTCCACCTTCAAAACCTGAAATCATGATGCAATTCTTTGCGCCCGTTCCATCTGAACGCGAAGCATATATAGATGAAATGGTTAAACGGGATAATTTGATTACTGGTACATTCCCTTTTGATGAGAAGCAATCAAGAGAGTATAGAACCAGAGAATATGATCGGAATTATTACCCTGAAGGAATAACTCGCCAATTAGCAGCGATGGCGGTACCTGGCAATATTAAGCCCTATATAGGCGCAATATCAGCATCTACAATTGTTATTCATGGAAGTGAAGATCCATTTAATCCCATAGAAGCAGGTAAAGAAATTGGAGCAACCATACCTAATGCGGAATTATTGATAATAGAAGGAATGGGGCATAGTTTTCCTCATAAAGTTATACCACAAATAGTAGAAGCTATAGTTGCGAATAGCAATTAAAGTTCATTAACTTAAATTCTATTTTATAATTACAACTAATGCAATTTCCTTTTTTCTTGACTAAATTTCAATAATAAGTTGCCATTCCATTAGTAGTATTTTTAATTTTAATAATTATTACAAAATTCTATGAACCTAAGTTCTAAGGAGAAATTCAATTTATAAATTTAATACCACGTATTTATATACTCATTTTTTTTCATAATGTTGATGAATATTTTGATTGAAGCTAATAATCTTACTAAGAAATTTGGTAAAAAAAGTGCTATAGAAGACTTAACCTTCAGTATAGAAGAAGGTGAGGTATTTGGGTACCTTGGACCAAACGGAGCTGGTAAAACCACAACAATCAGAATCTTGAGCTGTTTGATTTCAAAAACTAGTGGTAATGCAAAAATAGGTGATTATAAGATTGGTAATAAAGCAGATTCCTTGAAAATAAGAAAAATGATAGGTCTTGTACCTGATGAGGTTGGCCTCTATGATGAACTAAGTGCTTACAAGAATCTTGATTTTTATGGCAAATTATATGGGTGCTCAGAGTCGCAAAGAAAAGAAAACATTGAACGCTTTCTCAAAATGTTTGGACTCTGGGATAAAAAGGAACAACGTGTCGGTACATTTTCTAAAGGTATGAAAAAAAAGATTTCTATTGCTCGATCATTGATTCATGATCCAGAAGTATTATTTCTTGACGAACCAACTGCGAATTTAGACCCAGAATCAGCAAAAACTGTGAGAGATTTCATTATTGAGCTCAAGAAAGAGAAAAAAACCATTTTTTTCAACTCACATAATCTTGATGAAGTGCAAAGAATTTGCGATCGAATTGGAATATTAAAAACAAGGTTGTTAACTATAGGTACTCCAGAACAATTAGAAGATTCCATACAGGGTATTAAGACGGTAATTCAGCTTGAAAAAATCGATAATTCGATTATAGAAGCTGTGAAAAGAATAGACTCAAATTTATCAATTAATGGAAATAATCTAGTAATTGACGTAACCAATCCCGAAAAGGATAATCCTAACCTTGTAAGAGCAATTATAGAGAGAGGAGGAAATATTCAATCCGTTAGCCAACTCAGACCAAGTTTAGAAGAATTTTACCTGAAAATAGTAGGTGACTCAAAATGAGATTATCACAAGCATGGATTATAGCAGCAAAAGAATTTAGCATATTGAGAAGGAAAAAGGGCTTAATTATTTCTGTTGTCCTTTTTCCACTTATCATTGGGATTGGTTTACCATTAATTTTACATTATGTTCAATTACGTAATGCTATTCCTGATAGGGGTTTAACACTTATAAATGCATTTTCCTTTTTCTATATCATAATTGCTAGTGCTCTTCCCATAACATTAGCATCATATAGTCTAGTAGGAGAAAAAGTAGAAAAAAGTATAGAACCTTTACTCGCAACACCTACCACAGATGGAGAGATTCTGCTTGGAAAAGGGATTGCTGCATTCTTACCACCTATCATAACGATCTTTGGAAGTGCTGTTATTTTTATGACATTAATAGATATATTTACCTATAATTCATTAAGTTATTTGATCTTTCCAAATTGGACGATTGGGACTATATTGTTATTAATTACACCACTTACCGCTATAACAGCAATCGAGATATGCATAATCATATCAATTAGAGCAAGTGATGTGCGTTCCGCTCAACAATGGGGTTTAATTCAAGTCATCCCTTTTGGAGCGATTTATGTACTAAGTGAAATGAGTATTATAACACTTAATACTAATAATCTACTAATTATTTCCGGTGTTCTTACAGTTATTGATATATTTCTTTTATATATTAGCACTATTACTTTTCGAAGAGATAAATTACTTATTAGACAAAAATAAAAAGTCGGGATATTATTAGATTTTAATGTTTACTTTTTCTTTCTTCTGATATCATCTTCAAATTTCTCAAGTCTTTTTTTTATTAGATCTGTTCTATCTTTCTCAATATGCGTTAAGTCATCCATGATAGACTAAATATCTCCCACATAATCTCTTGTTTTTAACATTTCTCGATCATTCCCTTCTTTTTTCTTGTCAATTATTAATTTTATGAAGCAATATTTATCATTATATACAGAGGATACAAAAATATATGATAAAAGATTGGAATTGAATTAATTATAATCCAATAATTTCTTTAGTATCAATAAAGTATGTGAAAGATAAAAATAGAGATAATCAAAAGAAAAAAACTTAATTTTAAATTTAAATCTAAAGTTCATTGAAGACGGTCCGTGCGATGATATCATCCTGAAGAGCTTTAGTGAGATCGATAAACCGAGCGGAATATCCCGTAACCTTAACTGAAAGATCAGGATATTTTTCTGGATGTGCTTGAGCGTCTCTCAGTATTTCTGAACTTATTGGATTAATCTGAAGCTCTCTTCCTCCTAACTCAAAATAAGCTTCTAATATGGAAGTCATTTTGTCTATTCCTTCATCTGTTTCTATTAGGCTTGGATTGATCCTTACATTTAATGCTACTCCATCGGTAAGGAGGGCATCACGTGA
>JBHLOG010000269.1:0-3104 GCA_048940765.1 Promethearchaeota archaeon
TTTCCTTTACGTTCTAATTCTTTTAATTTTAACTGAAGATATCTAGCATCCATCATATCTTTGATTCTTAATTTAAAAATAAGATGTTTTATAGTTTGCCATTCATTAGATAAAACTTTTAAAATTTTATCTGTTGTAATAATCGGTAACGTTGTTTGTGTTGATTTTGCTTTTGAAGGAATCTTTGTAGGTTTTAGTTTAACAGAAATCTGTTCTATTTTAACTTCTGATGGAGTTCTTTCAATTTCAATAGTTTTTTGTTCAAGAGGTTGAATTTTTTCTTGGAGTATAACCTCTGGTTTCTCAACTATTTTTTGTTCTTTAAAAGATTTTTGAATTTCATTAATTAAATCAGATTTTCTGGCTTTAGAAGATATACTTATTTTATGATCTTGGCAATATTCCTTTAATTCTTTGATAGTCCAATTTTGAAGTGTTTTTTCAGAAATAATCTTTATTTTTAATTTAGGTTTTTTAATAACTATTTCTTCCTCTATTGATGGTTCTTCCTTTTTAAGCTCTTCTTCCTTGAGTTTTATTTTCTCAGGTTCCTTTTTCTCTTTAAAAGAAGGGATCGAAATAGGGATTTTTGGAATAGTTACTGGTGGTACTTTTTTCCCTAAAGCATCTTTCATTAATACCTCTAATTCTTCTTTAGATAACTTACTCTTATATATACTTTCGCCTCGGGAAGCAATATTATATAAACTCTCAGCAAAAAGTGGAATATATTTCTCAATCAAACTCGCTCTCTTTTCACTTTTGCGTATGCTAGCTCTTCTATTGAGATATACTCTTAATCTTCTTCCTATTGCCTCAAGACAATATTTTATTTCTTTTATTAAATCCTCATCATCAGCTAAGGCATTTTTCGATTGTGATTTGAACATTAAATGTACGAACGGCCCAGAAACATTAACCAATAGTTTTATTGGACCTTTTGGTAAACCATTATCATAAACATCAAGGTTATAATTTTTCCAATTTACTGATTGAACTGCTTTTGTTATTGCACAATCTGCACTATCTCTTAATTTTGGAGTTCTATTCACAAATCTTGATAAAACATCCCTTGATCGTTTAGGTACTTCAATGTTTTTTGAATATGCCATTACAGCTTCAACAACATATGCTAATCCTTTTCCACTTGTGGGAGATCTTGTTTCTGCTGCTACAAAATCATCATCTTTTATGTAATTTTCAAGGAAATAATCAAATACTTCATGATAACTTTCTTCAGTGTTTAGATCAGAAAAAATAAGGAGATCATCAATCGTCTGTTTTATTTGTTGTTCATCTAATTGTTCTTCAACGATATCAATAGTCCCTAATATCTCAGAATTTAAGTTAATAATTTCTTGTGAAGTTACAGAATGAGTAGTACTAATATTCTCCTCTTTATTTTTATCTTTTTTTAAGTTTAATTTCTGCTTATCTTCAATTAATGTTTCAACTGTCTGATTAATAGTTTCAATAGGAGCATCAAAATCATCTAAATTCTCTGAAATTTTTAATCCAATTTCTTTAATTAATGTATTCTCTAAAATTGATTCACCTACAGGAATAGCTGTGTCTGTTGGAGGTGCCATATACTTCATAGATTTAAAAGCAAGAAATAAAGAATTAAACTGCTCCTTAGTTATATCCACAGGCTTAATTTTTGAAATTTGTACTTCATTTATTAAAGCTTCGAAATCTGTTCGATTCCTAAACTTTTTTTGTTCATTTAATCCATTTTTAGCTTCCTTTAATAAATTATTCAAACTATATTTGACTTTATCTTTTTCTTTTCTGATATTATCTCTTTTTTGGAATAATTTTCTAATTTCTTTTTCGATAGTCTTTATTTCTTTTTGGGTTTCAGTTTTTTCAATTTTATCATTTAATTTCTTAATCTCTTTATTAATTTTTTCATAATCTTTATTGAATTTATTATAATTTGAAGCATGATTCCAATATTTCTCTTTTAATTCTTCTGATTCAACTTGATAAATTATTAATTTATCTCTTGGTTTATTAGATCGCCCATAAATCCTTTTTTCATACCTTATAAAATATATAATATCTGATTTTTTCTCAAGTAAATTTATAAATCCATCTTTTAAAATAAGGAAATTCAACTTATCTTGTAAATCTCTTTCGGCAATATCTATGATGTCTTTAGCTGTATTTGAACTCATTCTGACGAAATTTTCTTGTAAAAAGGCAGAAATGGACTTATTTTCTGATTTTACAATCAAATCTTGGAGATCCCCTATGTTAACTGACGAAGGATGTGGTTTTGCATATTTAGGTTCATTTGGGAAAGAGGAAACTAATCTTCGATAAATTTTTTCCTTACCATATGGATCAATATAAATGATGGTAACATGAGGATTCATAAAGGCTGTTTCTTCAATATATTTCTCAACATAGCCTTTAACATATTTTACATTTAAATAATTCAATTTAATATAAGTACCATGTAAAAAAGGACTGTCAATATCAGTTGGATGGATTAAATACTTCTTCTCATTTTTAGAAGTAGTAAAAAATTCTGTGACAACAGCATAAATATGGTCAATCGATTTTGAAACTGTGATAACTGGTTTACCTGTTGTATTTTGAGCATCGCTAAAAGCACTCGGGGCTCCAAATCCTTGGCTACCTCTAGTCTGTTTTAATTCCATAGATTTTGATGATGCTAGGTATCTACCAAATTTTCTTAAATCAATTTTTGACATTCCTGTACCATTATCAAAAATTTCAAAAGTATAACTCATAATATTTTTCTGACTGATTTCAGAGGTTAAAAACGAGGCTGCTTCATACTCTTTAATACGAACAATCACAATTGGTTCTACATCAATAATATATTCAACAGGCTTAAGAATTTCATGCATGTCATCGATTATTCTTTTAACTTCTTCTTCAACTTCCAATTCCTGTTTATCTGTGATTTCACCTGATTCCTCTTCTTTAACTTCTGGTTCTTTAACACGAGGCTTATCGAGTTCACTAGATTCAATACCTAATTCCTGCATTAATGTATGTTTTGCCTCAATATCTAAATGTTGGGATTTTTTTTCTTCCTTCGCAGCTTCTAAAATAGAAAATTTTTCTAA
>JBHLOG010000098.1:0-12675 GCA_048940765.1 Promethearchaeota archaeon
TGTTTGTTTCTTTCAGTAGGTTTTTCCTCTTTTTTTAATATGAAATAATCCATTAAGAAAATAGTTGATACTAAGGTGAGTATAAATAGAACGCCCATATTGGAAAGATATTCACCAAAACCCCATCCGAATTCCTTAGCGATAATTAAGTTTTTTAAGCTGGAGATAGGTGTGAGTATAGCACCTATATTAATCGTAATAGTCATCCCCATCATATAAGTACCTGCAGGTATCTCTAAAATTCGGCATGTCCTGTAAATCAACGGCATTAATATCAATGAAAGTGTTAAGTCCTCGATAAAGGCAACTATAATGGCAGTAAACAGACAAATCATATAGAAAAATAATCTATTATTCCCTTTCGTGATTCGGATTAACTTTATCGAAAGAAATTCTAGAACACGGTCATTAGTTGCAAAATAGATGATAATCTGCATAGCAAATATGAAAATTAAAGTATCAAAATTAATAAATTCAAGAATTTCTCCCTCTGTAATATCAAAAAGCATGACCATTGAAACAACTGCGATAGTTCCTATGATTAACGCTATAGGAAAATAATCGAACTTATCCTGAGAAAAAAAAGCCATCAGAATGGCAAATAAAACCAAAATCAATATTATTGCTGATAAGTTCATTTAATTAACAGAAATGGTCTTTATATTAAAAATTATCTATTAAATTTGGAAATTGAAAAAAATCTGGGAATAGAAATCCAATTATAATAAAAAATTTTCACAATTTTCGATTTTAATTTGAGTGTTATGTAATTTAATATTTTTTAATTTTAATTTAATAAGACTCATTGTAAAGAAATTTAAGTCTTTAATTTTTTTAATATTTTAAATAGCTTCATTTAAAAATTATATTTATTTTAGAAAAAAGTTCAAAGAACTAGAATTTTTATTCAGGGTATTTCTTAGAAGAACTCACCATTAAAATAACTATTAAAAGAAAAAAAGGATATTTTGATGTTAACTGCAACATTAGAACAAAGCGGGAAAAAAAAAATTGAGCATATCATAGTTATTGATGCTCATTCACATCTTGGTCAAGATGTGGATGGAGCAACCATGATGAATCCATTGGCTCCAGGTGTAGGGACATTTGATTTCTGGGGTAATGTTCAAGGGAGAATAAAAGCTGATTGGGAAAAAACTGGTGAACAATCGTTTTCAACTAGTATTAATGGAGTATCTACAAAGATTTCATGGTCTTTTACTCCATTCCCTTTTACAGATAAACTTTATTCTGAGCTAGAAACGTTAGGAAAACGCCACTCAGACTTAAAAGAAAAATCTAAGTTTTATTCATTTATCGATCAGGGCGTTTGTTTTCCGTTCCAAGATGTGTTTCGAGATAAGTATCCTGAAGCATTATATAGAGCTAGCAATATAAACGTTTCACGTTTTACAACTAGATTTCCTTTTTCTATGAAATTAATTGGATATGGTCGCTGTGACCCCATGGAAGGTCAAAAAGCTATCAATGAAGTAAAGCATATAAGAGAATCATTAGGATTAAGAGGTTTGAAATTACACCCTCGATCAGAAGGATATATAGATAAGATGACTTCTGAAAAAGTAATTAATGTACTTATTGAAGCTGCAAGCTATTCGATGCCAGTTATTTTTGATACAAGAGGACGAGGATCAATTTTAGAGATCGGTAAGTTGATCAGATCTGCTAGAAATGTCATTCAATCAAACTATCCCGATTTATTACCTCACTTAAAAGTTATTATAGCTCATTTCGCTCAAGGAAATATAGACGATCATGAAGTATATAATACAATAGTTCAGCCTAATACATATGGAGATCTTTCAATGTTACATGGAGCAGGTGCAGGAAATTTTTTTGAGAGCTTTCGAAAATGGTTTCAATCAAATAATAAGTTAAGGGTGGATAATCGAACATGGTCGCAATATCTCCTTTTTGCTACGGATTACCCTTATTTTGGAGATACTCATGCCCAAAAACTACTTAAATATATTATAAATAAGCAATTTTTTGATACAGGTGGAACCATTCAAGATGTAAAAAACATTCTTGGTTTAAATCAGATAAAACTTTTGCCTGAATATAGTGCTTTTCAAAATCAAAAGACTTCAAAATCTGTCCCAAGTATAATTATTTCTAACCCTTCTTTTCATCAAGATAAAAGGAGTACCTATGAAACTTCTATTATGGCTTTAGCAAGATTAATTGTAGATAATAGATTTGATATTAAAAGATTTTGTATACAATTTAAAGATTCATGGGATGCTTTTAACGAGGATATTTTGCTAAGTATAGAATCTAATAATACCAAACAAGAAAGAAATTTATTATTAATGAATTTAGTAAAAGATCAAATAGCTCTCTTTGCACCCCTGCAATCCGGAATGGAATGGAAGAAATTTGGTTATAATTACTTTAATCCTGAAGATCGTGCATTTTTTGCTTCCGTATTTAAGCAAAATTATTTAGCTACAGATGTTATAAAGACTGTTGATACTTTTTCACATATTTATAATTAATCCTCAATTTTTGAAGCTTACATACAATATTTTTTTATAGTAATTAATATTAAAGTGAAAAATAATATTCTACATAAGGAACTAAATAAAATAGTTATTTTTTTGGGATTATACCTTGCAAGGCATTGTGATTCTAAATCTTGACAAGAAATCAGAACCTAGTATTGATATTGAGTATCCTGAAAATGTTTGTGAAGATTTAGGCGTAACTGAATCGATGTTAGCGACTGTCTTTGATGAACATAAGAAGGTAAGGACAGGACCTAATTATCTTGAAATGCAAGTTAAACGTGATCTTAGTGTCGCCAGTTTTTTTACAGGTCATACCTCTAAACACTTTATTGGAAAGGGAGACCATGTTATTACAGTATTTTTAACTGATGAAGATATTCTTCCAAGAAACTTTGAAGGCCAGGTAAGAAGAATAGCTTTTGAGCTATTACCTAAAAGAAATGAAAAAAAATTTAATGAGCTTTTTTCTAAATCTTATGAATTGCTAGAGAAAGGAGAACTTGACGCTTATTGGCAGGAGAGGCAAGAATTTGAACAAGAACTCGGAGAGAAAAAAGGAAAAATTGAAGATCTCGCACAAAAAGTCTCAATGCTAGTCTCCGACAGATCAGAACATCTTAAGAATGTTGAGGCTTTAAAAGATGAAGTTTCGGAACTATATAGGAAGTTGGAAAGTTGGAGTTCTCAGATGGCTGATTTAAATGAATATAATGCTACATTAACTTCAAAAAATAGAGAACTATCAAGATTAGTAAATGTGCAAAAATTGGCTTTAGAACAGAAAGATAAACGAATCAATAAATTAAAATCAAGGATAAACGATAGAAAGGAAATTGAAAATGGTGCCGTAAAACTTCTTGATCAAATAAAACAAATTAAAAAGGAAAATGAAATATTACATCAAGAAATAAATAATTTAAATGAAATAAATAAAAAATTGAAATTCGAAGAATTAAAAGCAAAAAGGGAAAGTGAATCAATCCCACAATTAGAATCCGAAATAAAGCAATTGAAAAATAAAGTTTTAGGGGCAATAAATGAAAAAGATAATATAAAACAAGAGTTAATGGAGTTGAAAAATGAGATTGATCTTGTCCGACAAGAACGCGATAAATATTATAAAATCATAAAGGAAAAGAATCTCCTTTAATTTATTTTATAATTAGAAAAAATATTTACACTTTTTTAAAAAATTCAGCAAGAAAATCAAGATTCCATTCAAAGATTATACTCTTCCAAGACTGTAACTCCTTAGAAAAATCCTCTCTTTTTATTTGAGTTGGATCTTTTCCCGCTTCAATCTTCTTTTTTGTTAGATCGATTATCTCTTTAATATACTTACTTTCTAAGGCAAATTCCTTTTCAGATGCTAAATTTCCATGCCCTGGTACAACAACTTCAAAATCAAGTGTCATTAATTCATCATTTATAGAGAGCCACCCTTCAGGATCTCCCGACCCTAACCATGGATCGCGGTTAGCAAATAAAAGATCCCCTGCAAATAATACTTTTTCATCAGGAAGAAAAACTATAACATCCCCATCAGTATGAGCTTTCTTAAAAGTTTTTAAATGGACTAATTTATCTACTCCATATATCACACATCCTTTATTAAAAGTAAGATTGGGCTCTCTAAGTGATTCTATTGTACGAATTCCTTTCAAGTATCTAAGATCATTTTGTATATCTAAAATTTTAGCCTCATCTTTTTCTATTTTGAGCGATTCTTCCAACTTAGCTATTTTCTCTGGATCTAAATTCCTATATTCTTCAAATGAATTTTTGCTCAAACTTCTTATGTTCGCTAAGGTTCGATCTGAGGTAAATATCTGAGTCGATTTATCAAAAATAGAACTTCCAACAATATGGTCCATGTGATAATGAGTTATCACGATAAAATTAGGCTCTTTTTGAGTGTATTGTAGAGATGCTCGCTTTAAATCTTCAGCAGCATTAGCATTTAATGTTGTGTCAATGATAATTAAATAATCTCCAATGTCAATGAATCCTGCATTCGAACCCATCATCGAATCTTCCTTAGAAATTGCTCCATAAGCACTTTCTGAAAGTTTATACAAATCGAAAAATTCTGACTCGAAATCCAATTTTTTTATCAAATCGAATGACATAAATTTACTGAGATTATAACCTTGATAAATTTTTTTGAATTTCTCTTATATTTTTTATAAAATTAAGAATTTATTTTCGAAAGGATGAAATTGAAGAATTGATCTTCTTTTTGAGATTTAACTTTTAAAAATTAGAAATAACAAATATTATAGTTAGTTTATTAAAATTTATAAAAGAGCCTAAAATCTTTAATCAGGTGTAAGTTGATCTAGATCTGATAAATCTAAACCACTATCCATGACTTCCATTGTTTCTGATAAAAATTCGTCTAAGATTTCCTTTAACTCATCTCCAGATCGTTTTAAAATAAGTCTAATTAATCCAATATTGATATCAGGATCAGATATAAGTGTCAAAACCCCTTTAGGTCCACAGGATGATGCAAAGATCTTCCCGCCGCTGAATTCTGATGTAACAATTTCAAGATTACCTAATTCTAAATTCTTACCCTGCTCTTCTGAAGCGCAAAATACAGCGCTTGCTATCGCACCAATCCCATCAACATCAGCAGGGAAATAAGAAAATTTTGAGACACTTGCGATTGTAAGTCCCGTTCTATCAACCAAAATAACTTTTTTAATACCACTTTCACTCTTTATTATCTTGCTGAGAATATTATCGAAACTTTTAGTGTCAATACTAATTATTATACACCTTTATAAGAATTTTGATTTTTATAATAATAATATATTCTTCAATCTTTAAAACTATTATAATTATTTGAATTTATAAAATTATCTTTTTAAAATCTTTCATGCGAATTATAGGAAATTGATTTTTTAAATCCAGATGTAAATGTCTATGTATTAAAATCCTAATAATTATAATGAAAGCTATTTTCCTTATATTAACAAAATGAAAAAATGCGTATATATTAGATCAGAAGCGAAAATAGTGGAACAGCAGTTAGAAGTTCTCGAGGGAGATCGTAAAGAAGCATTAAATAGGAAAAAAAGCAGACACAAGCAATTAATTCGGAATAAGAGTGTAATGAAGGTGTAATTTTATGAGAGATGATATTGAAAAGAGGTTACATAGAGTTATGATAAAATTAGAAAAAAAAGATATTGCTTTTCCTTATGCAAAAGAGTGTATAAGTGCCGAAAGTAGTGATAGATGTAATCAGTTTTATAATAAATGTTCACTGTTTACAGATTTTGTTTCAAATTCAATATAAAGAAAGGGGTAATTAAAGATGGATTTGGGTTTAAAAGATAAAGTAGTATTAGTTTTAGCATCAAGTAAGGGATTGGGATTTGCTTGTGCAAAAGGATTTTATGAAGAGGGTGCTAATGTAATAATATGCAGCCATTCCGAGGAAAATTTAAAAATTGCCAAGCAAAAACTTGAATCATCAAAATCGGGCAGCTCCAATAATAGAGTCTTATCAATTTTCGCTGATTTAATGTATGAGAAAGATATAAAAAATCTTGTAGAAAAAACAATAGAAGAATTTAGCAGAATTGATATTTTAGTGCATAATGCTGGTGGTCCTCCTTCAGGGCCAGTCGAGAAAATAACTCGGGAAGATTGGTCAAATTCGATTGATTTAAATCTTCTTTCTTTTATCCGGATAACTGAGCTAATACTTCCTATCATGAAAAAACAAGATGGAGGGCGAATTATTGCCATTACTTCTGTTTCTGTAAAACAACCTTTAAATAATTTAGTTTTATCAAATACAACTCGTTTAGGAATAGTAGGGTATGCAAAAACCCTTGCAAATGAATATGGGACGTATAACATTTTAGTTAATGTTGTATGTCCCGGTCCTACACTTACCGATCGTATGAAAGAATTAATAGATACGACAGTTAAAGATACAGGACAAACTTATGAAGAAGTAGAAAAAACTTGGATTACTCCTATACCATTAGGACGATTAGGGAAACCTCAGGAATTAGCCAATTTAGTTGTATTTTTAGCATCTGAAAGAGCAACTTATATAACTGGAACTGTAATTCAAATAGATGGGGGATTTGTGAAAAGCACTTTTTAGGGCTAATATTTTCATTAATTATCACTTGAATATTTAAGAATCTTATATAAATAAAATCTAAGTTAGTTAATAAATACAAATAAACATTTTTATATTCCGTATTTCTATTAGAATCATGATTTATAATATCTATACCTATCGTTAAACATAAAAATCTTAAAAGTGAGATATACCAAAAAGATGATTAAAAAATGAGGAAAAATAGAAAGAAAATTGGCTATTTATTATTGTTATGTATTATTTTTTCACTGAGTCTGGAATTTTTTTCTTTAAAGTTAATAAGTAATTCAAATAAATCAATTAATCAAAATCAAATAAATACTTCAGCACAAGAATCATATATAAAACAATGGCTAGAAAATCCACATTTTACATCTACGGATAATTGGACATCAAGCAAAGGGTTATTAGGAGATCCTAATGATCTTGAAGCAAATATAGATATTTCAGAGGAACAAGCTAATTTCGAGGTTATAGGTGAGAGAAGAACAAAAATAATTGATGATCCAATTAATATCGCCAATAGTGGTAATTGGGAAAAATTCAATAAAACAGAACCAGCAATTAATCCTGATACATGTACTATTGATAATAATGGTTTTTATGTATCTCATTCATGGCATGATGCGACAGCTGACCAATTTGCAAGTGTATACTGGAAATATAATGTTAGCATGGATGTAGATATGTCTGAATATGAAATAACGTCTGCATCTCTTAATGCAATAATGTATGCTACTGTGGATGATAATGTTGACACGCCTACAGATACTACTACAGAAACAAATAATGGAGAACAAAATATAAACCAACCAGGAATATATGATCATGCATTCTTTTCTGTTGAAATTGCAGATTTAAATGTAGTTAATACTTATAAAATTGCTTATAATCAAACGAATGATTTAGGTCGTAATTCTCCTCCTTTATTAACTTATAATGATAAGCAAATTGAACCTTATGGAGATGAGCAAGATTTAATTTATTATTTAAGTAAGATTTTTGAAAACGATCCAGGTCATGATAACTTTACAATAATAGTGGGAATAGAAATTAATTGTGAAGATGATTATACAGGTCAAGATTATGATGATTGGACCACGCTTAGAATTAAATCTCTCAATTTGACTTTCACATATGAAAAAAAGATAAATAAGTTATCCACGATATCTTGGAATCAAAATGGAGCTAAACCGAATGATATATGTGATGTAAATGAAACTATCATTGTTAATGAAGCTTTACTTAGTTTTAAATATAAGGTAAATGAAACTTGGCTTACTGAGTCACCAAACTCTGAAATCAGAATTAATATTAATGATAATACACATTCAGAAACGATAAAACTAAGCTCAGCAACAACAAGCTTAGAAGATGCAAAACCAGAAGGTTTTGATGTAACATATTTAATAGATAAAAATAAAAATATTAATCTTTCAATTCAACTGTATATAGCTGATGATTTTAAATTAAATCGTACTATTGAAATCTCTATTGATGATGTTTATCTTAATATTTCGTATACAATAATTTTTCCAGATTATCAAACCAATTTGCAATTATTTCTAAATGGTGAGGATAAGACACTTATTACGATTCCAATTGGTCAAAATCTAACTATCACGGTAAAATATACTAATCAGACAGGTGACCATATATCAGGAGCAGAAATTCAATTAACTGGAGTAGGAATTATAAAGGATTTGAAAGAATTAGGAAATAATTATTCAGTTAGCATCAATACTACCCAAGAATTAAGTATAGGAACAAATTATTTAAATATTGAAGCTACAAAAACAAATTTTCAAACTAAGTTAATTAATCCAACGATCATCGTGAGAAAAATATATACAGAAGTCATTACAGTATCTGGAGAACCAACAATTGATATCGATGTGGGAGAAGATGTTCAATTAGAGATTATGTTAAATGATACAGATAATGATGAATTGATAAGGGGTGCTATAATCACTTATACTTGGGACTTAGATGCTGTTCCTAGGGTTTTAACAGAAAATAATGGAATATATGAAGGTGAGATTGAAAATCCACCAGAAGGTCTCTACACAATAAGAATTTCGGTATATGCTGATGATAATTATGAATTTGAGGATTTTGAAATTACCTTAAATGTGGAAGCTTATGTTCCTAGCCCTCAACCTGATTTGGGTTGGGTAATATATATTCTAATTGGTGCAATCTTAGGTTTGGTTTTAATCTTTACTCTATACCAAACACACTTTAAATATCCTCCGATGGTAAGGAAAATAAGAAAACTAAAGAAAAAAGTTCAGAAAACAAAAAAGACAAAACCTATCTTAGTGAAACAACGTGAAGAGATCGTTAAAGAGAGTGTACAGAGTCAAACCCAATTTTTACATATCGATTTATTACAAACTGGAGTATTTAAACAAAATGACAAATTATATCTAAAAAAAGAGGGAGAATTATAAATGGCACATGGTTTTATTATTACAGAATGGACTGAAGACAAAGGATTAATTGTCAAACAGAGTTATCCAGAAGATCTTAAGATTGATTTAGATGATATGATGCGTATCTTTTATGCTCATATTACTGGAGCTGGAGCTGCGGGAAATGTTTTAGTACGATTAGAAAAAGCACGGTCCAATGTTTCAAGTTATTTTACTGGTTTGGATTCTGATATGCCTGTAATGATAAATTTGATGTTAGAATTAGGAGAAGACCCAGAGATGTTTGGTGAAGCTGTATTAAATGAAGTTAATCGAGATATACTGAATTATTTAAGACAAATGAGCACTAATGTATCGGAAAGTTATGAAATAGCAAAAAAAGTAAAGTTATATCTGAAAAACACGTTAATTCTCTTAGATCGATTAAAAAATTTATCAAAAGAGCAAAGATTAGCTCAAATATATAGTAGTGAAAAAGGACGCACTATACTGGAAGCTTTACAAAAACGACCGTTGTTTAGAAGGGAACTACAGGGAATTATAGAAGAAAAATTACAGAAAATAATTCCAAATATAGAATATGTGTTGGATCCTTTTATAAAAACTGGTTTAATAATGCAAGATTGGGTTGAAGGTGATACAGATATAACTTTATTTCTTCTTACAGATTTTACAATCTTTAGAAGTCCAGTAGCTAAATTAATTGAGGATGCTGAGAAAAATATTCCAACTCAAGAAGTTGCAACTCTATATCTCAAAGAAGTTAATAACTTTTTCAAGGATTATACACCAAACTTTGAGGATAATTTAAAGATTGCTCAAATTATAATGAATCCAGACAATTATGACTATATTACATTATTAAGGGAAAGAGCTTATCCGATAAATAAAATTCCTAAAGGTCCTGGAGAGAGTATAGAACAAGTTGGAAGTTTCTTAAAAACATTAGAAAATAATAACATTATTAAGTTATTAAAAGATAGTAAAGATACTATATGGGTATTCTTATTTACAGATATTACTGTTCAAACCTTTTATCCTGAGTATTTAATTGAAAATATTCGTAAAGATCGCATGGAAGGAAAATTAAAAAAAGAAGTAGCAATAAAACATTTAGAGTTTCTCGAAAAATCATATAAAAAATAAAAATGAAGTGATGTTTAAATTGTCAGATGAGGAAGACTCCGCAACAAAATCAGTTTTGAAACTAATTGGTTTAGCTCACGATGAAGTTGATACTTATTATAAAATAACAGGTAGAGGGCCTGTCATGATCGGTGAAATTGCTCTTCTTGCTAGTGTTTCTGAAGATCGAGCAGCAGAAATAGCAGATAATTTACACCAGAGAGGTCTTCTTAAGCAAATTCCAGGAAAAACACCGATTTACGAGGCTTTACCTCCATATGCTGCTCTTGTAGGTCAAATTCATCAGTTTAAAGAAGCAATACAATCATTTCAACAAATTGCACCTCAAAATATACAAGAAAGATTTGATTCCTTGGAGCAACACTCTTCAAAACTGAAAAGACTGGACGATTATCGAACTTACCTGCAAATAATGAAGAATAAATTACCTGCTGAAATAAAAACACAATTTGACAGATTTGAAAAAGAACTTGAACAAGTAAAAAGATTTCAAGATGTAAAAAAATTCATTTTAAACTTAAGGAAGATTGTTCCTGCTGATATAACTAAAGATTTTGAAGCTATGGCAACTCGATTAGATTCAGTGAAATCAGAGATTGCAACTAGATTCGAAAAGCAATTTAGAATAGGAGCATTGAGTAGTATGGCTGAAAAAATAGTTTCTAAAGTAATTGAAGAGCAATTTGGAGAAATTACGAAATCTTTTAGAGATAAATTTGTACAAACTACACAGAATATGTTAGATCAAGTCATAACTCAATTGGGAAGCCTTACTGATACTGCTGGAGAAATTAGCACTGATTTAGGGAGTGTTTTTGAGGATATACAAACAGGAATGGTAAGCACATTAGAAGATTTAGAAAATAGAGTTTCAGGTGTCTACAATGATATACTTACAGGAATCCAAGAACTAAAGGATCTTTTCAAAAAGGAAATTTTTGAATCAATACAAGATGATATAATTTATAATATTATAAATCAGTTGACCAGCGCTGAATTAACCATGAATGAATTTTGGGAGCGTTCGAAGAAAGCTTCATTATTAAGTTTTAAAGATGTTTGGTTTGTAAGAAGCGTTGAAGGAATGATGGCACAAATCAATGCGTCTTTATCAAGAGTTAAAATGCGAGTTCATATTGTGGCTCCAAAATTACAGGATATTGATTTAATTGCATTAACAAAACTCCAAAAACATATTAATATTAGGATATCTACAAATTTCGATTTAAAAAATCCTGAAGATCAATCAAGGTTTAAACAATTAGAAGGGTATCCCAATATGACCATAAGACATTATGGCAGAGAGAATTTATGGTCAATTAATAAAGATTTCGAAGAAGTAGTAGTATGTGTCGTATCGAAAAAAGAAGATGGAGAAATCGAAATAGCTGGAATGGGTTCAGTTTTAGAGGAACATGTAAAATTATTCGCTGCTGTATTAGAGGATGTTTGGATTCAAAGCAAAAAGTTTGAGCAGGTAGAGATTACACGTGCTATAAAACAAGCTCCTACACCAAGTATCGTACAACCACAAGTCCAAAAACCACAAATTCCATCAACACCAAAAGTTACCCCACAAGTACCTCCTAAACCTATTCCAACGCCTTCAGAACCTCTAAGACCTCAAGTTACGCCTGAAAAATTCTCACCCGAGATTCAACCAACAATGGGTGTAGCCTCAGATGCTTTAATTTCAACTCAATTTGATAATATATCAAGCAAAATTGATACCTTACCCGGTGAACAGATTGCTCTACTTTTAGAGAAATTACAAGATGATATCCTTGAAAGAAAGGGTTTCAGTGCTGTTTTAAGGCAAATAAGAATGGCTACTGATTCTATAAAAGGCAATAGGAATCTACTAAATAACACTGAAAAAGAAGAACTGCGAACGAAAATAGCCTTTTGGAGGTCCAAACTAAAAATTTAAAGAAATTCTATACTAACAAACCAATAGCGTGCATTTATTTAAATAGCTAATACTTTATTTCTTAAATAATGGAAAAGTTCATAATTAATGAGTATCTTAGCTTAAAACTTGAAAACGGAAAGATAAATATCTAGTAAACGATAAGAAAATTTTACGATTTTCGCTAATAGAAATCAAATTAATTTAATCAATAATTTCCTGATCATAATCATAACCATGATATTTAGAGATTCATGCGATACAACTTTCAGAGGATTAATCTAAAAATAAAGCTTATAAAAACCTTAATATTGACAAGAAATATCATTAAATTCTTTTTTTAGAAGAAAGACAAAATAAAAATTTTTATTTCATTCCACATTTGCAGTGAATTACTTTCAATCTCCTGTTGGTTTTGTAGTACTTTTTTCTATCATTAATATTGAAGTACGAGAAGGGGCTCTTGTTCGATGCATTACACCTCTAGGTACAGTAAAACCTTGATTTGATTTTAATTCAACTACT
>JBHLOG010000099.1:0-12623 GCA_048940765.1 Promethearchaeota archaeon
GTAAAATAGAAGGATTCATGGATTGGGAAATTCGGTATAATCAGGGAAAGATCTTAAAGTATTCTTTAGCTTTTGAATTTTTAGCAATTATCTTTCTTATATTCTCTTTAGTTTCTAATATTTCTTATTCCGTCTCATTTCTTTTTCTTATGATTTGTGGTATTTTTGTTATAATTTTTGCTATAATCATGACCCTCGAAAGTATATTAGAAAAAAGAGTTACTTTTAGGATAAGTTCATTAATTAAAATTGATATTCTTATCATTTTATTAGCAATTCTTATATTGGGAAGCTAAAATGCAAGTTATAAATTCAAATCAATTTAATTGTTATTCATTATGTTTTAATATATCAACTAATTTTCAATTTAAAAAATAGAGAAGTAAAATTATGAAATTATTACGTACTCCTGATGAAAGATTTCAAAATCTTCCAAATTTTCCATTTAAACCAAATTATGTAGAAATTGATGGAATCAGAATCCATTATGTAGATGAGGGCCCAAAAGATGCTGAAGTTGTACTTCTTATGCATGGTGAGCCTTCATGGTCATTTTTATATAGACATATGATCCCCATTCTAGTAAAGGGAAACCTTAGAACCGTAGCACCAGATTTGGTCGGATTTGGACGGTCTGATAAACCTACAGAACAAAGTGATCATACTTATCGTAAGCATGTTGAATGGATGAATCAATGGTTTAGATTACTTAATCTAAGCAATGTTACACTTTTTTGCCAAGATTGGGGCTCTTTAATAGGCTTAAGAATTGCTATTGAAAATCAAGAATGCTTTAAGAGAATTGTACTTTCAAATGGAGGATTACCTACAGGAGAACAACAATTAGGTGATACATTTTTTGAGTGGCAAGAATTTTCTAGGAGTGCTCAAAAATTTTCTGTTGGAAGGATTATTCAAGATGCTACAGTGACTAAATTAGCTAGAACAGTTATTAAAGCATATGAAGCTCCATTTCCTGATAATACGTACAAAACAGGACCAAGAATTATGCCTTCATTAGTCCCAAGTACTAAAAATGACCCCGAACATGAAGCGAATAAAAATGCTATAGAAAAATTCAAGCAATGGAAAAAACCATTTTTAACTGCTTTCAGTGATAAAGATCCATTTACTAGAGGAGTAGAAAGATTTTGGATTAAAAATATTCCAGGTGCACAAGGTCTTAAACATGTAATCATTAAAAATGCAGGACATTTTCTACAAGAAGATAAGGGTCCTGAATTGGCCAATCTTATTGTAGATTTTATAAAAAAAAAATCATTAAAATAATGTAATTATTCCAGAGGGTATGAAAATATAATAAAAATTAGTTCAAAATAGAAAATAAAATTTATTTAAACATATAAAGTATATTTTTATACAGGATTCGTAATTATGGAAGCTTTTTTATTTGCTCTTATTTTAACTTCAATCGCGGGCTTATCCACAACTATAGGTAGTATCATTGCCTTTATTATGAAAGAGCCTAACAAGAAGTTTATCTCGCTCATTATGGGTTTTTCTGCGGGAGTAATGATATTGATTTCTTTTATAGAGTTACTACAAGCGGGTATTGAATCATTAGGTTTCTTATTAGGACATCTTTTTTTTTTATTAGGAATGTTCCTAATGTTAATAATCGATATTTCAATTTCCCATAAATATGAATTTGAAGATAAAGAAACTAATCTTGAAAATAAATTACAGAAAACATCATTACTTGTAACGCTTGGTATTTTTATTCATAATTTTCCGGAAGGTATGGCAACCTTTGTAGCTTCCATAAAAAATATCGAACTCGGTATTATTTTATGCTTTGCCATAGCACTCCATAATATTCCTGAGGGTATTGCAGTAGCCGTTCCAATTTATATATCTACAAAAAGTAGAAAAAAAGCATTCTTTTGGTCATTCATTTCTGGAATAAGTGAACCAATTGGGGCATTAATTGTTGGTTTAATCTTTTTTCCCTTCATAAATGATTATTTACTAGGTATAATGCTTGCAGGGGTGGGAGGTTTTATGGTTTACATCTCTCTCGATGAATTACTTCCTGCCTCTCGAGATTGCGGATTTGAGCATCTTTCAATCATAGGAATTATCCTTGGAATGATTGTAATGGTTTTAAGCCTAAATTTATTATAAAAATTACGTAAATCTGAGTATATGAAAGGTTAATTATGTTATAATTCGATAAGTTTAATATCTACAATTTAAAGTATGAAAAAGTTAAAAAAAAATATGAAAAATTGGACTATTAAAAGAATAAATATACAGTTAAGAATTTAAAATTATAAAAATAAAAAGGAATACGAAATTAAAATGAACATAAAAAGACATGAAGGCCATGAAAGAGAGCTTCCAAATGCTCATATTTATCATGCTTTGATGCCAGTAATGTTTTTTATTATTTGGTTTTTGGATTCAAATATTTTTAGAATTTCAACTTTTTTAAATGATTTTGTGCCCTTTCTAGTTCGTTTAACATTGTTTATTGTAATTTTCATTAGTGCAATTACTTTTATAATGATATCTCATCGAGCATTATTTAAATCGCATGAGCCCCCTACATCGTTAATTACTCAGGGAATTATGGGGTATGTAAGAAATCCAATGTATTTTGGAATATTATTGATCTATGTAGCATTTATTTTTCTCTCAATTTCGCTAATTTGCATTGGATTCTTTATTATAATCTTTCTAATATATAATTGGATGGTTAATTTCGAAGAAAGCATTCTTGAAAATATGTTTGGTGAACAATATTTAGAATACAAAAAGAAAGTTTCAAAATTTATTCCAAATCCAATAAAAAGGTACAAGAAGTAAAAAATTAAAGATAATTATTATTAATTCCTTTCTTTTCTCTTTTTTTGCATTGCTATTCTTTTCTTTCTGAGTTTTTCATAATAATAAAGCTTAGGATGCCGCTTAATGTCAATATAACCAATTGAAAACAAAAAAATTGCTAATATAACATTGGTAAATCCGATTAAGTGATATGAATCTAAATCCAGAAATCCTATTGTTATACTACCTAACTGTAAAAAACCTGTAGAAATTAAGGGAGCAATAGTTTGAGAAACTGCTTGGAGGTTAGTTGACCATCCACTTAATGCTCCTTGCTTATCAACCCTAACTGCCTTAGTCATATTAGTTGTAATAAGTGGTCTCATAAAAGCAACACAAAAAGAATAGGGCAAAATAAAAACAAAAACCATCCAAAGCTCAAACAAATAGGGGTAAATTAAGAAAGTAATAATAAACATTATAAATGTAGTAATTAAAAGACTCTTTTCACCAATCTTTTTAATTAAAGGTTTTATTAAAAAACCACCATAAATCATAACAGCCAAACCTGCTGTAGCCATAACTAAACCTGTCATAGATGGGTCAGCATTGTATCTCTTATAGAGTACTAATGTAAAACTTGAAGTAAAAATGAAACTTATTAAGGAAAGTAGAAAGGTTTGTATCATTCGACTTATTACTTCTTTATTCCAAATAGTACTCCTTTCTTCATTATTGGTTTGAGTAATTAAAATTTGAGTTTTAATTTCATTTCTTCTTTGTTCTGGCATACTTTCAACAATTATTTTTATGGTCATAATAATTGAAAGTATAGATAAAGAACTTGCGAAAAAAGCTGGAAATCGCCAATGAATGGCTCCCAAAAATCCACCAACCAAAGGACCTATTGTCATACCCATAGTATAACCAACCATTATTTTACCCATGTGTGTAGCTCTTGTTTGAGGCGTGGTTATGTCTGTTATATACGCTCTAATTACCGGAATTTGACCGCCAAAAATCCCATCTAAAATACGAGCAAAAAGAATAATATAAATAGTATTTGATAATCCTAATATTAAAAACGAAATACATGTACCTGCTTGGGAAATGACCAAAATCGGTTTACGTCCATATTTATCACTCAATTTTCCCCATATTGGGATGAAAATTAAAGCAGCAAACGCATTTGATGAAATAAGAATTCCAATCATAAAATCTGAGGCCCTAAAATCTTTCGCAATAATTGGTAATAATGGAAGAACCATAGTATATCCAAATACGTCTAGAAGGATACTAAGGATAATGGTAAACATTGCACGTTTCTGATTTATTTTAAATTTCTCCAGATATTTTAAATGATCTTGCTTGTTGTGAAAGTTTGGAGCTACCATTATATTCTTAAAAATGAAAATATATTAAGAAGTTTTATTATATATATTTTGTATAAAATTGTATAAGTTTTCTGAAATTGGTTGAGGTATTTCAGGTTTTTCAATTAAGTGTTTTAAATGTCTGAAGAGATTTTAAGAGAAGTAATAGGACTAGCTAAAAAGGCAAAATGGATTCAAATAAAGAAATTTATTAAGTATATAGTCCAAAAAACCCTGAAAAAAGAGAAAGGGTATAATTTAACAGCTTTAGATGTATCTATTAATGGGAAAAAAAAACCTAAAGTTGAAGTTTTAATTAACAATAAAGAAAAAATTAAAGAAATAGATAAAATCAGTGATTTTAATCACCTTGCCCTTTTTCAAGCCACCCAAAATTCGAATAATGTTATAGAAGTTTCACAAAATAATGGTACACTAGTAATATTAGCAAAATATTTAGGTCCAGGCCTAAATAATCATCAAATATTTGATTTTTCAGTTCATTTAAATGCATTTGATGAACCATTTTTTACAATTGGCAGTGGAGAGAAAATTAATAGTTCTGAAATTTTAAAATTGATTAATAAGAAAGTAGAACCGAAAGCTAAACCTAAAAAAGAGATAAAAAAGAAAGTAACAGAGCAGTTAAAAGATAAAAAAGTTCGCAATATTGAAGAATTTGTATTTGAAAAATTGACAAATAAAAAAGCTATTTGGAATAGAGATGAAACAAAAACATTTCAGAACTGGAAAGCAAAAATTAAAAATAAATATCGAATAGAATCAGGAAAAATTACTCACTATAAAGGAAAACCTACAGTTTCCTTTTCGAAATATTTAGAAAGTCTTTATAAAAATAAAGAAATTAAAAAGCAAAAATCGAAAAAAAAAATTGAAAAAACAGTACCACCATCAAAGAAAGTCAGTAAAAAATTCTCCGAAAAACTGGTATTTGAAACTTTAACTGGTAAGAATGCTATATGGAATGGAACAGAAACTAAAAACTTTAAAGATTGGAAACAAAGAATGCATAAAAAATATAATAAAGAAACGGGAAGAAATGCATTTTATAGAGGAAAATTAACTCAAAATTTTCAAAAATATCTTAATAATCTTATTAAGTTAAAATGAGCAAGATTAATACTTAATTAACTATTTCTTGAGGGCTTTCTCTATAAGTATTTTATTTGATTTTGGATAATAACGAGCATAGTTTAATATTTTTTCTTCAGAAATTCCATCTAATAATTTAACAAGTTCAATTAAAATTCTATTTTCATTCATATTATTGTAATCCCATAAATAAAGCAAATCTAGAATTGTTTTTTCATGATCTGAGTATCTTATCTTGTTTTTTATTATTCCAAAATTGAAGAAAGAATTTTTAAAGATCAAAAATCTGAAATTTTTTCCCAAAATTTTGATTGGAGCATCTCTTACTATTTGATTATTGATTAAATAAAGAAATTCATCTTGATTGTCATAATTGACTTTGTTGAGTTTCAATGCAGTATAAAGACCAAAATACCAATTTTTAACTCTTTTTAATTTTAAAACTTTAGCAATTAATTCTAAAGTTGAATACTGTATTTCTTTTTTAATAAATTCTTTTTCAGATTTCACATAATAAATATCATCCAAAATATTTAATAAATGACCTCTTGAAATTAAGTAGTCACTAATAGTTCTGTAATTGAAGTATAACTCTTTGCAATATTCTCTTAACTCTTCAGAAGTGACAAATTCCTTATTATCTTGCTTTATCTTACTAAGAACTCGATGCATGAATCTGAATTAAAGGTTTAATTAAATTTTAAAAAAATAGGACAAATAATTTTTCTATATTTATATATAAGATAGCTTTACTTTTATGTTTTTTATAATTAAAATTGAAAAATTAAAAAGGGATATTAAAAAAATTTTTTTTTCCTTCTCTTAAAAATTGAATCACCCAATAAGGTTCTAAAATTTTGTAGTTATCCATAATCTAATATAAGATATTTCCTTGTATACCACCAAGAAATTAGTAATATTAAAGAACAAAGTGGACCCCATAGAATTAATCCCATTGAGAAAGATAGGGAACCTACTTCAATATCTGGTAGTTCATTTATAATTCCTAATAAAAATACTCCAATTGCTTGAAAAATGTTTAAAAAAATCGACGGAATCCCCATATAAGTTCCAGCTTTTAATTCTCCAGTTGTTTTTTCATCATACTCAGCTAAATCAGCAAAAATAACAGCAGGTAATAGATACCATCCACCTAAAGACGCCCCAATTCCGATCATAAGAAGTAAACCATATAATAGATAATTATTCGTTTGAATTAAACCGAATAATGTAGTTGGAAGAATTAGAATTGCTAAAATAAAAATGTATAGGACAGTTTGTTTTTTTCCGCGCTTTTTAATTACTCTCCTCCAAATATCTAGGAAAATTATAATGGACACCACTTCAATTATCATAATTAATAAATATCCACTAAGATCCATATCTAAAACCAATTCATAAAATGGAAGAATTTGCGTTAATATGATAACCCATGCCATGCTGGAGAGACCAATCATAAAATTAATTGCCATGAAATTTTTATTTTTTATACTTACCTTTAAAATATTGAGGAGAGTTGATTTAATTTCAACTTTCGGCTCTATTGGCATAAAAAAGGCATTGAAATAAAAAAGGGCTATCGTAATAATACCAAAAAGTAATATAGGGATAGCAAAATAGTAAGGAAGAATATTTGGTGTACTTGAAATTAGATCAAAAACCTGTGTTAAGACTAAGAAAGAAAAAATCCAATAAGTTAAGGTTCCCAAGAGATTAAAAAGGCTCTGGATTTGAGAAACTTTCGGTCGATCATCAATATCAAATTGCTCAGCTAACCAAGCTTGATATGGTGTAGTTACACCATAACTTGCTTTGAAAATAATTTCCCAAATTAATAGCCATATAAACAAATCGACTTTATTATTCAAATCAGGTAAAAGTAAGGAAGGCATCATTAGAAAAATGAAAGATATGCCAATAATTGGAGCAAATATAATAATGTATGGTTTTCTCCTTCCCCATCTAGTAAATTTTATGTCACTAATCCATCCAAATAAAAATGAAAAAAGAGCAATACTAATATAACCCATACAGAGCGCAAATCCGGCAAGAAAGGGAGATAGATTATACCCAATAGTATATAAAGCAAATACACTAAATCCCTCAATTCCAAGTACTATTGTCAATCCGAATCTTGGCATTCCAAAAATAAGTGATTTATTACTCATAACAGTTCAATGAGTTCTTTCGCTTGTAATTCATAATATTTTCTTTATATAAAATGTTAACTTTAATCCAGGAGAGTAATAATTTTTTTTTCAATTTTCTAATTCTTTTCTACCAATATTTATATACTAAATCAAACTAGTTTCAATAGAAAGAGGAGAAGATAGTGCAAAAAGTGAGGAGCTGAATTCTAAAATGTATAATAATATGGAGGATCCTACATCCGAATATGAAAAAACTTTAAATAAGTTATCAGATCAAATTACTGAATTATTTTCTCAAATTCACTATTATCAAGCACTTGTTGCTGAAAAAGATAATCAAATTCTTCAATTAACTAATGAAAATAAACAATTATTAGCTAAAATTAATGCATTAACACAGCAAGTATCCCCTCCTCCACAACGGAGTCAACAAACCACCACAATTCATCCACCACCTAGTCAACAATCCTATACACCACCTCCACGACCTACGCCACTAACCCCTGCTCCGTCAAGTTCCGTAGGAGATTCAAGAATAATGAAGAGACAATGCCCTAACTGTGGTGCAATGGGATTCGCCATAAGAGAAGTTGACGATAAGAATAAAATAATTAGTTATATTCCAAGACGGATCTATGCTAAAAAAAGAGTATGTACTAAATGTAGATATGAATGGTAATTAACACTAATTCTATTTATTCAAAAAAACGCCTAAATTTCTTGGAAGAACCTCGTAATAACCAACTAGATCGTACTTTTCTATTTTCTGTTTAGTCTTTATAGGAAGTTTATCAATATTTTTTTCATTTAATATTAACTTTGTTTCTTTTTCACTAAATTCTGGTCCGGGTTCAGTCCAATTTATCACTTTTTTATTAGCAGGGCATACCTTTTGACAATGAAGACAACCAACTAAACAATTATGCCACGTAGGATCTATCCATTCTGGAAAGGGAAACTCTGGTGGATGTTCATTATGATATGTGATACAACGTTCAGCACGTAAAAGAAAACGATCAGTGGGAATTGCTTTTGTAGGGCATTTGCTTGTACATGCTTGACATTCCTTGCACATGTCCATCATTTGTAATTCTTGCCAATTATCTTCCTCTGTTGGAAAATCTGAATACAATGTTGTTAAACGGTGAAAACTACCTGTTCTTTGTACATAAGTGATATTATTTCTGCCATATTCTGCTAATCCGCTTCGCACTGCCAAGGTCTTTTGAGGTAAAAATGCATATGCAACATGATACCCATCTGGTTCTAATATTTCTTTTAGAAACTCTAGCATTTGGTCAATCATTTTTCGCCCATATAAATATGTGGGAGGAATTAGTAAAGAAATTTTTTTATTATTCCAGTGGAAGATCGCTTCAAATTGAGGTTGTGGAGCTGATATAATAAAAAGAGATTTTACCTCTCCAAATTCCACATCTGGCTTAAATTCAAAATAAGGTTTATATTCTTCATAAAATTCTAAATCGAGAGCTTTTGCTTCATGATGTTTTATGACATCCTGACGTAATTCTGAGATATGTTTTGCAGAAATAATTTTACCTTTATATCCTTTCTCTTCTAATTTTTTATAAAATTCCTGGACAATTTTACTTTTATCAACCATAATAATTACTCCTTTAAAATATGTCGATCAATTATAAAGTTAATCCTTAATAATTTTCATCTGTTAGATTATGCCGTTTTCATTGCAAAGTAATTCTAGGATCCTCTTTTATTGTTTTATAAGCAATAAGTGATTCCATGTTTCTAATACCTGGCAATTTACTGATTTCTTTTGTAAGATCGTGCAATACTAAATTATTCTCTACCTTAACTTTTAAGAGTATATCCCATTCACCAGTAATTTCATGAACTTCCATAACTTTCTTATTTTTTGCTACTTCATCTGCAAAATCACAACAATCTGTATCAATTTTAAGACTTATTTTTATCCAAGCTGTTGTAGTTTTTCCGAGACTCTCAGGAGACACTAATGGGATTATCCTTTTTATAACTCCGGAGTCTTTCATTTGTTTAATTCTTGAAAAGACAGTTGATGCAGGTTCTCCAATTTTCCTTGCTAATGTTCTATAGGTTATACTTGCATCTTTTTGGTATTCTTCTAAAATACTTTTATTAAGAGCATCAATCATTTTTTTGTTGATTATTTTTTTTATTAATTATTAGATATTGCGCAATATATTTAAACTTTTCTGAACATTATGCAAAAGGTTTAAATATAACTGAATAATATTCATAATTATTCCAAAATAATAAATCATGGTCATCTTAAAATAAATGTTGGAAAATTATTTTACATCTATTTATTGGAGGATTTTTAAGATGGATGAAATCGAAAAGGATCTTTTAGCTCCATGTGGTTTATATTGTGGAGTATGTAGAATTTATAAAGCTCATAAAGACAATGATTTAGAATTTAAAAGAGAAATATTACCTACACTTAATGATTATGGAGCTAAAAGCGTTGATGACATAGCTTGTACAGGATGTTTATCTGATGGTGTTAAATTTCATTTCTGTCAAACATGCCCCATTAGAGATTGCATAAAGAATAAAAAAATTGAAGGATGTTATTTATGTGATGACTTTCCGTGCTCAATCATAACTAATTGGCCAGATCCTTTAGATAAAAAAGTCATGCTTCGCAGTATTCCTACATGGCGTAATCTCGGAACTGAAAAATGGATTGAAGCGGAGGAGAAAAGATATCAGTGCCCTAAATGTGGAAAATTATTATTTCATGGAGCAAAAAAATGTAGAGAATGCAATTTTAATATGGATTTAGATTGAATTAATATAAGGCTTATTAAACAAAACCTAAAGTAAAAAAAAAGGTTTATTTAAAATTCACATCCTTCCAATGTATTTTAGGGTACGTAAGTTTGTACAAATAAAGTACTTGAAAAAATATTATTATCATTATCGTTTCCAAATATACTAATTGTAATATTATGAGCTCCTGCAGTAACAGTATCTAATGAAAGTTGACATGAAATAGGGGCCTCAATACTATCAGCATCTGTACGAAATACCCACCAGGGATAGGTTGGCCCAGCTAACATAACACCATCTAACACAAAATTTAATTGGATAAATTTGTTTACTCCAGTATCCACCTCTGCCCAGGTATTAAAAAGAAAATATACAGATTCTCCTGAACTTACAGTAAAATTGATAATCAATTCGTCAATTATTATAATCGTGGAATTTGGATTAGTATACTCAGAAGAATAATGGAAATCATACCATGTATTTTTAACACCAGATCCATCTTCAGTTGGAGCCGCAAATATAATTTGATATATTCCAAGACCTAGGGCTCCAATTGCGATTAAAAGAGCTAAAACAGCTAAACCAGATGATTTTGCCATAATTTTATTCCTCTTTTATTTTTAAATTTTGATTTTAGATTTCTTTTCATAAACTTTTTGATTATGTTAGTATAAAGAAAACCTTCAATAAAAATAACATTAAATCAAGAAAAAAAAAGCAAAATTATCAATTATTTAGACTTTTAAAGGAGCAATAATAGAATCGACTGGAACTTCTTTTTGGAGCATTTTAAAGGCTTTCTTTGAAGTTGAGAAAGTCTTAGCATTATATTTTTTAATGATATCTTTAAGTTCCTCATCGAAAATACGTACAAATACTTCAATATGTGGATAACGTAGGTTGAGTTTAGAAGTCATATAAATTGATTCGTCAAATTCAGATTCTCGTTTCCAGCAAATAAACGCTTGAGTAACTTGTTCTAAGTTTATATGAGGACGCAAATCACTTAGAAAGCGCGCGAATTCATTGATTATATGCAATTGTTCATTTACCACAAACTCAATTCCATCATGTTCATCATCGAAAAGGTAAATTTCACGACCAGGTTGTAATGAAATATGATAAGCAATTCGATGTGTTAATCTATCTCTTCCAATCACAATTGCTTTGCCAGTTTTATCTCTTGTCCATTCAATTATATCATCCATTGCCCATTTCGATGTGGAAAAGGGATATGCATTTATTGGTGGTTGTTTAAGATAATCTTGAGCGTGATCTTCAAATACTCGAACATAGATTCGACAATTTGGATTTATTTTACGAATCTTTTCTGAGCAAATGATAGCTACTCTGACATCATCAACGTTGATAAATACCTCTATGGCATGTTTTATATTAGCCAATTCAAGGTTAGTTGTTTCAGTTGCATCACCAATTACTATTGGGTGTCCTGCATTTAATAAATCTTCAACTAATTCTTCATGGTCTTCTATAAGACAAAATGGTTTCTTATTTTCAATACAAAAATCTATAATTCTCTCAGAAAGATGATGGTATCCAATAATTACGGCATGATTTCTTTTATGGGATGCAAGAATTCTGCTAGTAATAACAGGATTATACTTTTCAAATAATTCTCCCATAATAAATCCAAAAAATATTACTTCTAATAAAATTGGCCACACTACGGCATAAAATTGACCAAAATCTCCTACATCCGAAGGAAGTCCTACAGTTATTGAAAATAAGATGATCCTACCAAGACTATATTCTGGTTCTGTGATAAAAAAGAAAAGAAAACCGATAAACCAAAATAGAAAGAAAAATATAAACTGTATTTTGTATTGCTTAAGTTTAAGATGGATTGCAATAAAAGTGTTCATTAGATTCATATCATAACATAAAGCACGTAAATATAAAAAAAATTTGATTACATAATAATTATATTCTAATTTTTTTCAGACTCATTTCTTTATAATAATATAATTAATACAATAGCATTGAATTAAAGATAATTAGTTACTTACCAAATTGGATGCTTGAAAAAATATTGGTTTTTTTTTAAATATAGAAATAAATATAAGATTTACCACCATTTTTTTTTAATTACCACTAAATTTATCTTTTTACCTCCATTTTGAGGTGAAACCTTTATATTTTCTAAAAGAACAATTTAATCATAATAATGTTGAGAATTTATTGAATTTTGATAAAAAAAGAAAGATATATCCCGTTTTATTGTTGAAATATTTATATATTTACGATTCAAATTAATAAATGTTCTAAAAAATAAAAAGAAAGAAGATATTAAAAGACTAAATGTGCAATTAAATAGAGGTATTAATTAAAATGGTTCTTCCAAATATAGATATATTAAATGGAGTTAGTGGACTTGAAATTATTA
>JBHLOG010000100.1:0-12595 GCA_048940765.1 Promethearchaeota archaeon
TAAGGAAGCTTTTTGATGGGATTCCAATTTCAGTATATGTCTGGCAATATCAGAATAATGATTTTATTTTAGTAGATATGAACGATACTGCAATTAAGTATTCATTTATTGATTCCAATTTAAGCTTAGGCATCAGAGCTTCGGTTGTATTCAAGAAGAATCCCCATATAATGCAAGATTTGCAATTTTGTTATCAGAATCAAAAACTTTTAACAAAAAAAGTAAAATATGTAATTGATTCAACTAATGAAGTAAAATTCTGGAGTATTGGATTTAACTTTATTCCTCCTAAGGTAGTTTTAGTTCATATAGATGATATCACTGATAAAAGAAAAGCTGAACAGCAATTAATAGATTCTGAAACTAAATTAATTAATCTAAATAAAAAGCTCGAACAAAAAATACAGAATCGGACAAAAAAATTATATGAATCTGAAAAAAAATATCGTCAATTACTTGAAAACATTGATGTTGGATTTTATTCAGTAAGTATAGATGGAAGAATGTTAAATCATAATAAAGCTCATAATATAATTTTAGGATATGATCCGTCTGAAAGTCTGAAAGATAAAGATGTTAGAATATTTTGGCAATACCCCGAACAGAGAAAAGCTTATGTAGAAAAACTATTAAAGAATGGAGTTGCAAAAAATTACATTTGTCATTCTTTAACTAAAAATGGTAAAAAAATAGTTGTGGAGTTAAATTCTCATTTAATTCGGGATGAAAATGAAAATCCAATAAGAATTGATGGAACGTTTATCGATATCACAGATAAATTTAACTTAGAAAGGAAATTAAAAGAATCTGAAGAGATGTATCGATTAATCTCTGAAACAGCTTATGATTTAATTGGAATATTGAATAAGAAATTTAGATACGAATATATTAATGAAAATGCATTTCAGCAAATTCTTGGTTATTCAAGTAATGATCTTCTTGGAAAATCTGCTTTAAAATTTACCCATTCAGATGATATGTCAAATACAGCAAAAGCTTTTTTTGAAGGATTTAAAGAAGGAAAGGGAGGGACTGAATTGCGGTTTAAACATAAAGATGGTCACTGGGTTTGGATTGAGGCAAAGGGTAAAACATTTATTGATAAAAATGGTGATTTAAAAGCAATTATTATTTCACGAGATATAACTGAACGAAAAAAAAGTGAGGAAGCATTAAAAAAATCTGAAAAGAAATATCGGGATGCCTATAATCAAGTGAATTTCTATAAAGATCTTTTCGCTCATGATATTAACAATATTCTGCATATTATTAGTTCATCAACTGAACTTATATCATATCATTTAGGTGATTCTGAAAAATCTATACTTATTGAAGATATATTAAAAATTATTAATACGCAAACTGAAAGAGGAGCCAAATTAGTTTCAAATGTACATATGCTTTCTGAACTTGAAGAGGAAGAAATTGAGATTCAACCAACTGAAATTTGTGAGTTAATGAGAAGTTCAATCGTTTCTGTTAAAAAACTATATTTTGATAAAAATATTAATATTAAAATTGATTGCGCCTATGATCATCTAACTGTTAATGGTAATAAACATCTACAAGAAGTATTTGAAAACACCTTAATAAATGGAATAAGATATAATAACAATAGAAACATAGAAATTGAAGTTAAAGTCTCTAAATCATTAATTAATAAGAAAAATTATGTCAAAATGGAATTTATTGATAATGGTATTGGTGTACCAGATGAGAGAAAACAAATTATCTTTAAACAAGGTAATCGAGAATTAAAGGGTTCAAAGGGAATGGGCTTAGGTCTCTCTCTCGTAAAGAAAATTCTAAAGGTCTTTCATGGAAAAATTTGGGTTGAAGATAAAGTAAAAGGAGATTACACAAAAGGAAGTAATTTTGTTATATTATTACCGATATAGAAATACTAAGATTTAAAAAAAAAAAGAGAATTGATAATATTAAAGTTTCATTTCCTCTAATTTTATCTTGTTTTGAATCGCATCTTCCTTGGAGATTTTATACATGAATATGAATATTAGGGTACCTATTAATAGTATTAACGTTGGGATTATTGACATTTGAAATTTTAAACCATACTTTGCAAGATTACTATTTCCTGTTCCAAGAGCAGCATCATATCCCGTTATTCCCGAAACTATAGTAAAAATTACAGTTTGAAGGAAATATGAAAAAGCGGTAAATATCTTTAAAATACCCATGTAACTTCCTTCTTCTCGTTTTCTTGAAGTTATAGCAGCATTATCTATACCTTCTGCTTCTAATAATCTAGTAATTACTCCAAATGTTGCACCATATCCAATTCCTGCAAAAGTAAATAGAATTATGACGTCTAAGATATTTGTTGCCATAATAAAAGCAAAATCAGTAATTATTACACATAACATTCCTAAAATATATGCTTTTTTCACACCAATTTTTTTAGCAATCCAAGTCCATATAGGGGCAACTAAAATTCCAACGAGATATACCATCATTAATGGTATAGCAGTAGAACCTATTTCTAAACCTAGATTATGCGTAACATAGAAATTAAGCCCATAGATCCAACAAGCTCCCGCAACAGACCAACAAAAGACAGCTATAGTTATTGCCATCCAGCTCTTATCCTTAAAAACTCGTTTAACAAGTTCTTTTACAGGTGAAGTTCCCCTATTAGTTTTATCTAGTTCTGCTCGAAAGCGTTTCATCTCTGGGGGTTCACGTATGCCAAAGCTATAAGGTATTATAAATATATAAACAATAATTATAATTATTATAACTGTTGTAAGATATCCCGCTGATTCAATTAACAATGGAACCAATCCTCCTGCTAGAATAGTTATAATTCCCCCTAATATTGCTCCGATAATAGTAAGTTTTCTTCTGTGATGGGATTCTCTAAATAAATCTGGGAATAAAGCATTATGATTAATTTCAAAAGAAGTCATGAATGTTTCATAAACCGCCATTATAATCATTAACCATATAATAGATATAGTTATAGATGTAGAAATCTTTACAAAACAAAGAATCAAAAAAATTGGCCCAATACATACGCCAATCATAATCCATAGAAACCTTTTCCCGAATTTTGATGTGAATCGCTTGGATCTATCTGCAAAATACCCTATTAGTGGATCATTAATTCCATCTACAATAGAATATACTAAATAAATCAAGGGAATTAAAATTTGAGGAATTCCTAATCCATCAACATTAACAGCAAAATATTGGATCTGTCCCCACATTCCAAATAAAAATGCACTGATAATTGCTTGGAATGCAAAAAAAAAAGTTCTTTTAGTAGTTATTGTCTCTGAAAACTTCATTTTTTGAGGTTCTGCCATGAAAATCTCTCTTTTATAATTTTGTTTTTAAATTCGATAAAAAATTTAGTTTTAGGTAAATAACTTCTTATGATCTTGATTTTAACTTAATTATATTTAAAAATATCTTAATAAATACAAAAAAGCGGTTTAATTGAAATTCAAACCACAGTTGTTTCAATTTTTGGATAATTTTTAGTTTTGTGCCATCCAATCTCTCTTAAATAGTGAAAACCAAACTTCATCGATATATTTTCCATCAACATATGATTGTTCTTTAAGAATTGCTACTTGATTAAATCCCAATTTCTCTGCGGCGCGAAGTGATCTCTTATTTGGGTTAAACACGCGAACATTGATCTTATGTAAATTTAACTCTGTAAATCCATAATTAATCAATAATTTTGCTGCTTCTCCTACTAAGCCCTTTCCCCAGTACTCAGGAATACCTATTCTTGCGTAAATAATAGCATTGCGATCTACCCAGTTGATTCTAAAAAGTGCAATAATACCAATAGGACGCTTATCTTTTTTATGATAGATCACAAAAAAAATAGAATTTTTTTGACCTTGTCCATTGGAAGGTTCAAACCATTTTTTTACATCGTCCAAGGTCTCAGGGAATGAGGTTCGAGCATAAGTACGAACTTCTGGATCATTTTGCCATTTACAAAATAGATTAATCCATTTAGAATTTTGAGCTACTAAATCTATTCTTTCTCCATCTAGAAATGTGAAAATCTCATTTTCTTTTTGTTCTTCACTTGTCACATTATACACCTAATATTTAATAATAGAAAATGTCAAATTTTAACCAATTTTTTTCTTTTTTTTCATCCAATCTTCTTTTAGTAAGCGATATGTTTTATTATCAACATACTTCCCATCGACATACATCTCATGTTTTCGGATTCCCTCAAACTCAAACCCAATTTTTTCAGCAACTGTCCATGACCCAATATTTTGGACAGCAGCCCCTCCCTGTAATTTATGTAGGTTTAACTCATTGAAAGCATATTCAACAAGTAATTCTGTAGCCTCTGTAGCAATATCTTTTCCCCAGTAATCAGGTTCTCCAATTATAAGATTTGCATTAGCCCAACTATTGATCCAATCTATATGGTTTAATCCCGTGATGCCAATTGGTCGATTATCTTTTATATGCCAGATTTCAAAAGATATATCTTCAGGAAATCTCTCACTGGCTCTATCAAACCTTTCTTTTTGATCTTCAACGGTTCGTGGTGTGACATTTCGATCATACAAGCGAACCTTTGGGTCATTTCTCCATTTAGCGTAGAGAGGCGCATTTCTTGAATTTCGGGGACATAAAAAAATTGTCTTACCTTTAATAAAAGGAATAGGTTCAATGTCATATTTAGATATTAATTCATTTTCTTTTTCCATTTTTTTTCCCTTTTGGATTACTTATAATTATTTAAAATATTTTCTATTGAGATTTTTTCCATTCGTCTTTAAAAATAATATAATTTAGAAGATCTACATAATCTCCATCAATATAGGTTTCTTTCTTGAGAGTTATCTCATGATGGAAATTATTTTTCTCAATTACTCGTAGAGAAGCTTTATTTGGACCAAAAGTTCTAGCTGTAATTTTATGCAAATTTAATTCATTAAAACCATAACTAACAACTAATTTTACCGCTTCAGTTCCAATATTTTGTCCCCAATAAGCTGATTCTCCAATAAGATAAAAGATGTGAGCGGTACGAGTAACCCAATGAATTCTAATAAATCCTACTAGTCCAATTGGTCTAGCATCTTGTTTATGGTAAACTTCAATAAAGATTTCACTTTTAATTTCATTCTTATCAGATTCAAATCTTTTTTTCACTTCTTCAACAGTTTGAGGCATATTATATCTCATATATTTACGGATTTTGGGAGCATTCATCCATCTAACATAGAGATTAATGTGATCAAAGTTAATAGGTCCAAGAGAGATTTGATCTCCGTCAATGAATGGAATAGATTTATAATTTTTTCCTTCTGACATTTCTTTAAATAGTAAACAACTGTTCTAAGTTATAATTACACAAATGAACTATTAAATAATAAATCTAAGATTAGGTAAGAATATTTTTAGAAATATATTTCGAAATGTTTTTATTTATTAGCTAAAGATATTCACTTTTAACTCGAGTTGTTAATGTGAGAATTAGTATCATTGCCCCTATTATAATAAAAACAGCAAAAAGATTCCACATTACAATCATTCCGACAAAAGGATAAATAATTGCCATGATTAAACTTCTAAACATGTTAATGGTACTAAGAACAGTTGCTCTATCTTCAGATTCGATTTGTTTATTTATTCCATTTACATAAATCAAAAATCTTGGATATCCAAAACCAACAATAATTAAAATAATTATTATTCCTAATATCGGATTCATAGTTAAACCTAAAAGAATAAAGGCAACACCATTAATAATATCAATCAATACTAAAAGCATGACCTTCTTTTTAGTACTTTTAAATAATTTGGGAATTAAGTTCATAAAAACTGCGTTGGCAATGTTCATTAGAGAGGTTATGAATCCAAATAAAAGCAGAGGAACATTAACTGCTTGAAGATATGGTTGATAAGTCCAAAAAAGAAAATAGATTAAAGCATCTATAAATACTCTGTCAAAACATAAAATTCTTAATATTTTATTCTTTTTCAATTCTCTAAATCCTTCTTTTAAAATATTTAAATAATTTCTCGAATATTTTTCATTTCTGTATGGAGGTTCTTTTAATGTTAATGTTATTAATAATGCCCCAAAAAAGACCATTGCTAAACAATTCATAGTAAATTGTAAAGAAACCATTGCAGCAATAACTGACCCAAGTGGAGCAGATAATGTTAAAGCTATTAAATTCAATGTTTGTGTTCTTCCTAAAATTTTAGAGAGGTCTTTTTCTCTTCCATACATTTTTAGAGTACTATATAAAAACGCTTCCTGAGTACCTGAGAATAAAGCCATACTAAATGCCCAAAATGTTTCTGCTATAAAAAATAGAAAAATAATTGGATAGATACTGTAAAATGTGGCCGCTGCAACTAAAGAGATACATGACAATGTTAATGCTTTTCTCCTTCCCAAATAATCAGCAATTGCTCCTGAAGGAATTTCGAAAAGAAAAATCATGAACATGAAATAACTCTGTAAGATCATCATTTCAAAAAACGTAAGTCCGCCCCATTCAGTGCTGAAAGCATAATAAACAGCTCTGACAGTATGGATCCCTAAAATAAAATTCAAAATATATGATTTGAAAATATTAGGCTTATACTTTTTCTTATCAACTGCAAAATCTAAGATTTCACATGTTTTCATATCAGAACTATAAATACTTTATAATATTAATAGAGCTCTACTCTGAACTTTTTGTGAACTTTTGAAGGAAAATTAGACAAATAGTCATAATGCTAGTCTTTTAATTTTTAATATTAGAAAAGAAAAGAGGTATTTGAATTATCTAAAAATATATCAAGCTCGAATGAATATTTTGAAAATAAAGAAAAAAAAAGAAAAAAATTAGAATTTCAGTTAAAATATAAGTTATATATGATTATTTTACTTTCATTGCTAAGTCCATATCCTGTAAGGTGAGCTTCTTTCGTCCAGCGTGTCGAGTCATTTCAAGGGCTTTATTTGTCATGCCTTTAGCTAACTTTTCTAAATAGTCAATTAAAGCATCTACAGCATCTCTAGCTACCATTTCAGCACCATTATCTTTCATTAATTTGCGAACAGGGGACCAAGCAAAAATCTTTTTTGCCATAGTATTATTCCTCCACTTTTTAATTATATTGGTCAATTTCCTCAGGTTATTAGGAATTATTAACCAATTATTATTTTAAGAAGTTTTTAAATTTTATATACAACTTCTTTAAGTTATATTACTTATTTTAAATATATAAAGATTATGGTAGATGTTCGCAATTATATGTTTGGGTTAATAATTTCATCCGATCAATTGAATAGCGATGTCTGAGAAGAAAGCTGGTAGATATGGTTCTGAGCTTTTAGATCTGAGTTTTTTTTTGATTTTAAATTTTGTAAGCAAAGAAAATTAATTGACAATTATATTTGACCAATTTTATAGTTTGAGTTACTTATAACTTTGATTCAGAGTTTCCTACGCATAATATCATGGTTTTTATATTTTTTATATGTATAAAATCCCTCCGAGATATATAATGAAATTGGTCCACGATAACTATGAGCATCAGATAAATTTTTTCCTTTATTGGGATAAACTTCAATTAGATCATAATCATTATTCTTCATATAACTAATTGCAAATTTTAGAAGTTTTCGCGCAATACCTTGTTTTCTATGTTTAGGTGCAATAATAAAACAAATAATTGATGCAATTTTCTTATTCGAATCTAAAGTATCCCCTTTGTATTTATAAGGAATCTTAGCGAAATTTTCTTTTGAATTAACATTGCACCATCCAACAGGTTTGTTATCCAAATATGCAATAAATCCATTCATCTTTCCTGAGAGAATTAAATCTTTTGAAGCATTTCGATTTTCTTCAGCAGTTCTTTTAGCAAATTCTTGATTTGTACCATTAAAATGGTAAAAATGACAATAGCATTTAGACCAACCAGGATTATCAGAAAAAGCGATATTATCAAAATAATTTAAAAAATCATCGAGAAGATTCGGTGATAAGGGTTTTATAATTACATTCATTTTAAATACTTTTATAAATTCTTCGAAGCCTTATTCAATAATAATTTTATTTGTGTAAATATATTATCTTTTGTGTCGTAAAATTTATTATTTCTTTATTTAAAAGAAGGTATTATTGATTCTGCGAATAATTTCAAATTAGCTAGACTTGGGAAATCTAAAAATCCAGTAATAATATGTTTTACTCCAAGTTTTTTATATTGCTGAATTATTTCTTTAATAAATGAGGGATTCCCTATCATATAGTTCAATTTACTAATCAAAATCTTCCGATCTTTAGAGATTTTTTTCAATTCTCTTTTTGCTAATTCATCATCATTAGTTATAAGAGTATATGCTGCTCCTCCATAAGCAATATCTAGATTATTGAAATCTCTTCCAATATTCTCCATTCTAGTTTTTATTTCATGAAGATCCTTAGAAAGTTCAGTGTGTGATGGTAAAACAGGAATCCAACCATTCCCTTCTTCTGCTACTAATTGTTTGATAGCTTGAGATTTACCTCCAATCCATATCGGGGGATAAGGTTTTTGTACTGGCTTTGGCTCTAAATTTGCATTTATCGTTTTATAATATATTCCATCAAAATTAACATTATCTTCTGTCCAAAGTTCTTTTATGAGTAATATAGATTCTTTAAGACGATTTATTCTTAAAGAGAGTCTATCCCAATTAAATCCAAAAGAAATATGTTCTGTTTTATACCATCCAGCACCAATACCTAAATTTATGCGACCATTAGAGATATGATCTAGTGTTGAGATAATTTTTGCCAAAAGTGAAGGATGTCGAAATTGATTACAGAGTACATAGGTACCTAATCGGATTTTTTTTGTCACACTTGCCAGAGCTGAAAGAATTGTCAATGCTTCTAAGCCATGCGATCGCCCTTTTGGAGAGATTAAATGATCAGATACCCAAATGGAATCAAATCCAACCCTCTCAGCTTCTTTTGAAATTTCTAAAAATACATTCCAATCTGCAAAAGGTGCTGTTGAGTGAAGAATTACTCCAAATTGAATTATTAATCCTCTTTAAAGCATGAATTATTAGTTGGATTAATTTCTAATTTAAAAACAAATTTAATAGTTATAAGCAAGTTAATATTTATCATCAATAGCAGAAAGCATCACCTTCAATTGATCGAATATATCCAAACGATAATCAGTTCCAATTCTAAAAAATAAGAGATCTACCATCTTCTTATTAAGCTCTTCATCAACATTTAATTTTTGAAGTATATTTGACCAATCATCACTTTCAGAGGCTCTTACTCCGATTAATATTACAGCATTATCCTTAGAATTTTTCAACATTTTTATAATCAACTCTTTCCAATTTGAGACAATTTGATCTATATCTCTCGCATCAAAAATACAGAAGATTCCATCAGAACTTGATATATCATCAATAGCAGAATATTCGTGTTGTTTCACTATCAATCCATTTGCAAATTGATAAACTTGTTCATCATCATAATCTCTTATTAATGATTTTTCTCCTAATTTTGAAATCTGATTAACAACTTGTAGTCCTGGATTCCAAGATATGTTTTCAGTAAAAAAAGATAACGTAAACACAATTTTTTTCTTCAGTATTGATTGGATAATGTTAAATAAAACATCGCTACGTCTTTCTTCTTCGATTTCTTTACTTTTCATAACATAATGATATGATATTAAATTAAATGCATCTTCAACATTACTTCCCGTTAAAGCACTTGTTTCAATATAAGATATCTTAATTTTTTCACTTTGGGATAATTTATTTGCTAATTTTGCTCCTTCCTGATAGAAAACCCTTCTTTCTTCAACTAAATCTGTTTTATTTCCCACAATCACAATTGGAATATCTTCTCCTGGTGTAAAGAGCTTCAACTCATCATACCAATTAAAAACATTGTCAAATGATTCACGATTAGATAAATCAAAAACTAAAAACGCAGCTTGAGCACCAGCATAATAGACTTTTCTAAAACGACGGAAGAATTTTTGAGCACCTAGGTCATAAAGTGTTACGCCTATTTCATTACCAAATAAATCAAAAGTATGAGTTAAAACATTCAGTCCAATAGTTGCCCTATAATCTTCGGAATATTTTTTCTCTACAAATCTCCTTATGATTGAAGTTTTACCTACTTCATGATCTCCCAAAATCACAAATTTAAAACGATATTCACCACGAGTTGCGATACTCATTTGATAAAGTTGATTTTTCAAACGTTCAACATTTCTAGCTTCATATTCAAAATTTGGAATAGACACTTGAATTAAATCATCTTCTTCAGCATTAAGAATTTGAGCTGTCTTTTCGGCAAGAAAAAGACCGTAAGGCGACATTTTTTCAATCGAACTAAGGCTTTCTAATACCAACGTTAAAATTCTCTGCTCATCAACAGATATAAATAAAAGGCGATGATCCTCTGTATCAAAACTGGCGGTCCCAAAATTTTTAAAATCGAATTCACTACGCATTCTCTCTAAAATAGGATTTATTATTGAGGTTAGAACAGAAACAAGCTCCATATCAACGTCGCTTCGCTTCTCTCCGGCAATTATTAGTCCTTCTGCGTCAGATACTATTACAGATTCTACCTCTTTATTTGATTCCAAAAACTTACTAAAAAGATCTCTAAAAAGTTTATTTTTGCGTATTACCAAGGAATTTTCTACCTTTAGGGATTATTATGAATTTTTTCTTATTTTTCTTAATATAAAAATAATTATTTGGATTTTATAATAATAATTGTTATTAATAGTAAATGATGTTGCTTAATTTGTCATATCTTATGTTTTTAATTACTATTTTTATTAAAGATATTTAATTGTATTCAGCATTACTTTAAGTTGATCATAAATTTCTAATCGATATTCTAAACCTAATTTGAAGAACAAGAGTGATACCATCTTTTGTTCTAATAACTTATTAACATTAAATTCCTCAAGAATTGACGACCAATCACTAGTCTCTGAAACTCTAATACCAATTAGAACTACTCTATTCACCTCTATATCGTTTATAATTTTCATGACTACATTTTTCCATGCTGGATCTATATGTTCTTTATATCGAGCATCAAAAATGCAAAAAACAGCATCCGAGTCTTTAATATCAAGGTTTTCATACAAATAATTTTTCAATAGGACTCCATTGGAATACCTATATATTTTTTCCTGCCTATTATCTTTGATTTTTTCAAGTTTATATTCAGAATTAATGTCTGAAAGTATTTGAAAACCTGGACTCCAGAATTCATTTTCAGAGATAGTTGTTAATATTAATAACTTTTCTAAACTTAAACCTTGTTTTTTTCGTTTCTCTAATATTAAGTTTAGTTCATTTAATAGGTCTAATTTAACTTTAGCTTCTTCATCTTCTTTACTTTTTGATATATAATGATAGGCTATCAAAGTAAAAGCATCTTCAACGTTCTCTCCCGAGAGAGCACTTGTTTCAATGTATGAAACTTTTCCTTTTGTTTTTTCAGATAATTTATTAACTAATTCAACTCCTTCTTCATACTTAATTACTCGCTGATCTTTCAAATCTGATTTATTACCAACAATTATCATTGGAATGTCTCTTTGGCTAATATGACTTTCAAGTTCCTCATACCAGCTCAATGTATGATCAAAGGATTCCCTATTTGTTAAATCAAAGACAATAAATGCTGCTTGGGCACCCAAATAATATGTTTGACGAAAACGAGCAAAAAAACTCTGTGCACCTATGTCCCAGAGCGAATAAATAATATTATTTCCAAAAAATTCTATAGAATGTGATAAGATATTAAGTCCAATAGTTGCTCTATAATCATGAGAAAATTTATTTTCCACAAATCTTCGTACCAGAGAAGTTTTACCTACTTCATGATCTCCTATTATTACAAACTTAAATCGATATAATCCACCTTCTTCTAATCTCATTTGATAAATTTGGTTTTTTACTCTTTCAGAATATGCTGATTCATCAGTTTCATATTCGAAAATAGGAATAGTGAATTGAATGGCATCCCCTTCTTCAGCGTTTAGAATTTGTACAGATTTTTCTGCTAAAAGATAAGCATAGGGACTAGCTTTATCAACTGATGCTAGACTATTTAATACAACGCTGAGAGTCCTGCTTTCATCTAATGAAATAAATAAAAGTCGATAAATATCTGTATCGAAACTTGCTGTACCAAATTTCTTGAACATAAATTCATCACGAATCCTTTCTATAATTGGATTTATGATTGAAGTTAAAACTGATACAATTTCCATATCAACATCGGTTCTTTTTTGACCAGCAATAACTAAACCTTGTTTATCACTGACGATCAGAGCTTCTACATCGCTGTTTACTTCAAGGAATTGGGTAAATAGCTCAGTGAAGAGTTTTTGTCTATTTATTGACATGAAATTTTCTACCCTTGAAAAATGATATTAACGATTAAAGTATTATTACTGATATAATAACATTTCATATTTTTATTATTTATCAAATCTCCCTATCAAAATGAATATAGTTAAAAATGGTTAGTATTTTTAATTTATTATATTACATGATGAGTATTGAATACTTTCAATAAAA
>JBHLOG010000270.1:0-3062 GCA_048940765.1 Promethearchaeota archaeon
CTTAGAAATTTTAAAAATATAAATCTAAGCGAATATTAATCTTTAAAGTTTTTAAGGTTAATCTAATATTGGATTTAATACAAATTTATAACAAAAGTTTATTAAGATTATTGATTAGTAGAGATATGAAAAAAGGGTTATAGTAAAACAAAATGATATATCAAATTCATGAATTTAAGGATCTAGTGTTGGATATATTAAAAAAGTACGAAGTGAAACAAGCTTCACTTTTTGGTTCAATTGTGAGAGGAAAGATGACTAGCGAAAGCGATTTTACAGGATTCTGTTATAAAACGGATCGAAATTATTGATGAAGCAGTAAAGAATATACCAGATGAATTTAAAGAAGCTCACCCTAAAATTTCTAGGGAACAAATTATTGGGATGCGAGATATTTTAATTCATCAATATTTTGGTATAGACCTAAATCTTACATGGGAAGTCATTGAAAGGGATTTACCAAAATTGAAAAAACATATTATTGCTATAAAAAAAGACTTAAAACGATTCCTTATCTGACATGAAAACCACACACAGTAATTAAAAAAAAAAATTTAGTAATAATAATTATCTCTTTTTCCAGAAATAAATTCCTTGCCCTATTGACCAAAGTATTATAAATAAATAAAATGTCCAGACAGAAAGATAACCTAACGCATTACGTGCCACCGGTGTATATTCTTGAATTATAACACCCCCAAAAGATAGACCTGAAAAAATTCCTACTAAAATTGCAATGATTGCTATTAATTTAGAGTATTTAGTGTTAGTATATTGTAAATATCCAAGCCAAATGAAATTAAAAGCCATGAAACCAAAGAAAAAGCCCATTGATATTCTGTGAATTTCATATGCGAGGGTAATTGCTGGATTTAAAGGAAAAATTCCAATTGTTATTAGCCAGATTTGACCTATAACTCCTGTAATTATATATATTAAGGTCAATTTATCATCAATACCATTTTTCTTTAAATCTCTTGTTATATACAGCATAAGAAAAATCGAGAAGATTGCAAATAAAACAAGGCCTGTGGAATATGCAATTTGAGCTCCAATTGGTCCAGCCTGTAAATCGCATGAATAATTCGTAAAAATGCTATAAGAAGAATTAAACGGTAAATAAAGCATCAATGCTATTAACAAACCTGCTCCTGTAGCTATGACTGCTAAAAAAGCAAAATAAGCACCATTAAATTTTTCAAAAAATCCCATAATTCTTTTCAACTCCTTTTATTTTAATTTAACATTGGATTTCTTTATTTGATTTTTGTTAGATTTTCCGAATCGATTCGCTGAATTTTAGTATATTTTAAAAAAATCAATATATACTAAAAAATATCGAATTCTTTATTATTCGGTTTTATTTATAAATTAGATTACATTCATATTTAAATATTTCGGCATTAATCGAATAATAAAAATCAGAATTTTAAAAATAGTTTTAATAAATTTAAAATAAAAACATAAGGTTATATGAATCGATTCGATATAATCCAATAAAAAAATATATAAGTAATAAGATTATTAATATAATCGATCTTTCATTATTCGTATTATTAATAATACTTATAAACTTGAATTGATTCTATTAAAACAAATAAAGAGAAAAAAAAGGAGTAGTAAGTAATAAAAATTTGTTTTTTAACATTCATTAAATTGTCTTAAAGGTAGCTGATATGGAAGAAAATCAAATAAAACCAACAATTGATATGTCAGTTTTAACAGGAATACGATTACGAATATGGGGTCTATTAAACGTATATCCTGAATTAAGCTTTACTGAGTTAGCAAAAAAATTAAGAAAGTCAAAATCTACAATACATCCTCATTTGCAAAAATTAATCGAGCTTGGAATTGTTGAAATTTCTAAAAGAGAACATATTAGGGCCAATATAGAAGCCCATTATTATTCTCTAACTCCTGATGCTAATGAAATAACCTCAATAGCCGCTTATGATCTTTCACAAGGTTATGATAAGGAAGTTGTTCAAAAGAGTGCTAAAGCAGGAAAATCTAAAATTATTTATCAGAGAAGGCTTTTGGATAGTTATATCAAATTCTTGGCATATTTAGCAGAAACTGATTCTGATGATATAGTAGAAATTAGAAAAAAAATTTATAAAACGGTTGATTATACAAAAATCGATTTTAGTCACTTTTTTGGGGGTAGTTTCTTTCTAACTGAGGACCAATGGGTGAGATGGCAAAAACAAATTATTAAATTAGCGTTAGAGCTTCAAAATGAGTGTATCAAGGAGCAAAAGGAAAACCCTAAACGAGAAAAATATATTTATTGGTTTCACTGGGGCATACCTGTTAAAATTCTATTTGAAGAATTGGATTTAAAAAAATTGACAGATAAAAAATAAAAACATATTTTTTTTTATTTCAAGCAATCAATCTAATTTTTTACTTTTTTTGATAAATTACATTCTTCTTTACCATTTTGATAAGTTTATCTATTAAAAATCATTCCAGAATTTTTTAACAGGATCTTCCAACTTATCGGTAATTTTGCTCTCAAAAGTTTGATAATCATCAATACATCCATCCCAGTTATCGCTACTCGTCTCAGGATATTCTTCTATGAATTTCTCAGCTATTTGTTCTAATTCTGCTAAAATTTTTTTTTCCTTATGTTTTTTTGAGGAATTCGCTATAAAAATAAGGTTTTTCTTTTTTATAATTGTGAATCGGATATTTTTAATCTCAAAATTGTTTAACCCTCCATTAGCAATCTCTTGAGCAAATGAATTAAGCGCACTCATTAGCGCGCCAAACAGCTGATCTTCAACCATTTGATGAAAAACTCTGCTGAATATGACGATTCCATCGGACCTTTGAATCCATAAATCTTGAATGGCTTTAACCAAAGTTATACCTCTTCATATGTCCTTAATTATCCTTTTCTTTATCCAATTCGGCAATAAATACCCAATATAAAAGCCAATAATGCTTGAAATCAATAAAAGCCTGAATAATATCAAAGTAATTTCATTCGATGGTAAAGTACTATCAAGAAGTCCACCAATAGCAAAAGAAGGAAAGGCAAATAATAAGAA
>JBHLOG010000101.1:0-12487 GCA_048940765.1 Promethearchaeota archaeon
TTCCAATAATTCCTAATATTAGTGTCATATGTATATTGAATCTTGATATTATAAAATTATTCCTTTTTCTTTTCTTGATCAATATACAATGTATTTATATAATGTTTTAATTTCTTAATCTCATTCTTATTTGTTTCAAATCCCTTAATATCTTTTAAGTTTTCGTAGATATTATTAGAAATCATATCTCCATTTTTCTCTTTTTGTTTTTCTTGAGTTCTTTTTGAACCTTTAGGTTTTTTTTTTAAATTAAAATTGAAACTTTTTAAATTTTTAATGTTTTGAACATAATTTTTAAATTTTCTCCTATCAATACTTTTTTTTACTAGCTCTTTGCTTTTTAAAATAATTTCATTAAACTTATTGATTTCTTTTGGATCAAGCCACTCTCTTTTTATTAAAGGAACATTGATTAAAAAAGGCCTCTTTATTGAATTAACTCTCACAAGACATTGCCCTTCTTCTAAAATAGACAAATATTCTTCATTTTCATTATTGAGATTTAATAATTTACATAAAAATTCCTTTTCCATATGCGTTTTAAAACATATTAATACACCGCAATTTGCTAATATTTCTTCACTAATATCAGGATGTGTAGCTAATGAAATCAAGCATTCACCAGTACCTCTTTGTAGTAGAGCTATATCTTCTAAATAAGTAGTTAATTTATTTTGTCTTGTAAGGTCCCTTGGAGCAAAATATTGAGTATCTTCGATAATTGTTATATGCTTCATTCCATGAAAATTAAATGCTCCATGTGAAAGATTCTTATCCCATAAATATTTTAAAATCATATTCAAAAAAAATAAAGCGTCCTCCTTTTCACCCCCTAAACGAATTATGGAACTTAGGTCAAATAAAACATTCCTTTTAAGTAAATCTCGCATTTTAAGATAATAATTCTTATCAAATATTGCTTTTAACGAACCTAAGGAAAATCTTCTAATTCTATTAGTGATACTTATAAGTGTTTGACTCAACATGGGAATTTCATTTTTTTTATTTTTCGCATAATCATTACAATATTTATAAAATCCTTCCCAACTCTGAAATCCATCATTTTCACAAACTTTTGTTAAAATCTCAACTAAAACTTTTTCCATTTGTGGAGAAAATTCAGCATTATCATCTAAAAACTTTCCGCTCTTTAAAATATCAAATAATCTTTCAGCATGAATCTCTGGAACAGCCCCTTCAGGATTAAATATATTGATTGAGAAGTTCTCTCCAGGTCTTATAATTAATAAATTTTCTACCTTTTTCTGCAAGAAATGATATTCACCCTTAAATTCAACCAACATAAAAGGAATTTTATAATTTTTTGTAAAATTAATTAAAAAGTTTTGTAAAAAATTGGTTTTTCCTGTACCTGTAGCTCCACATATAAACATATGCTTCTCGAGATCTTCAATAGATAAATAGAATTTCTGTTTCTTAGCTTTTCCTTTTAAAATTCTTCCAATAGGAATATTCTCATTTCTATTTCTTATTTTATATGGAATCTCAAGATCTATGACATTTTCATCGCCTTGTAAAAAAGTTAATAAAAATAAAATAAATGAAGTTGTATATAAAGCATTTGCGATATTAAATAAAATAGTAGGAATAAAAAATCCATTCTTTTTTTCTATAAAAGGATCAGAATTATTAAAAATAAAAAAGGGTATATTTAAAATAAGTAATCCTAATGTAACCATTAGTATTACGAGAATTAATATTTTAATACTATTAAAATAATAATTTTTCATTTGGTACCTATAGAAAAAAATATTTGTAATTAAAGAAATAACACATGAATAAAAGAATAATAAAATTGATAACATGATATGCTGTTTATCTCTTTATTCGTGTATAATTTTAAAAACATCTATAAATTTTAAAAAACCAAAAAATCAAGCTTTTAATTATTTTTCGTAAACTTTTTTAATTTTATGACTTAGAGATCTATATAAATAAAATTTAAAAATTATATTAGAAAAAGTTGAAAAAAGAATGGCACAATTATCTGGTGTTCCAATACTTATCTTAAAAGAAGGAACTGAAAGAAAACGAGGAAAAGATGCCCAAAAAAATAACATCGCAGCAGCAAAAGCTGTAGCTGAAGCAGTAAGAACTACATTAGGACCAAAAGGAATGGATAAAATGCTTGTTGACTCATTAGGAGATGTAACAATAACAAACGATGGAGCAACAATTTTAGACACCATCGATGTTGAACATCCCGCTGCAAAAATGATTGTAGAAGTAGCTAAAACACAAGATGATAAAGTAGGAGATGGCACTACTACCAGTGTTATCATTTCAGGAGAGCTTTTAAATCTTGCAGAAGAGTTAATGGAGCAGGCAGTGCATCCTACAATAATTTTCAGAGGATATAGAAAAGCTTTACTAAAGAGCAAGGAGATTCTGCAAGATTTAGCAACTAAGATTGACATTAATGATAAAAATATTTTAAAGAAAGTTGCAGAAACTTCTATGAATAGCAAATTAATAGCAGGCGTAAAAAATCATTTTGCAGATATTGCAGTTAAAGCTGTGAGCCAAATTAAAGAAGTACGTGGACAAAATATTATGGTTGATTTAGACCAGATTCAAATAATTAAAAAAGAAGGTAAAAGTCTCTTAGATACAAATATCATTGATGGAATAATCGTCGATAAAGAAGTTGTTCATCCAATGATGCCAAAATTAGTTAAAAATGCAAAAATTGCTCTAATTGACTCTTCGTTAGAAGTTGAAAAGACTGAATTTGATGCTGAAATTCGAGTTCAAACACCTGATCAAATAAATAAATTTCTTGAAGAAGAAGCAAATATGTTAAAGAATCGTGTTATGAAATTAAAAGAAATTGGTGCTAATGTTGTAATTTGCCAAAAAGGCATTGATGATAAAGCACAAAATTTTCTAGCAAAAGAAAACATTTTGACAGTAAGAAGAGCTAAAAAATCAGATATGGAGAAGCTAGCTAGAGCTACTGGTGCAAAAATAATAAATAATATTTTCGAAATCAATCAAAATGATTTAGGAAAGGCTGGAAAAGTAGAAGAGAAGAAAATAGGGGATGATAACATGATTTTTGTCTCAGAATGCGCTGATCCAAAAGCAGTAAGTATATTAATTAGGGCGGGGATTGAACATGTTCTGGATGAAGCAGAAAGAATGTTACATGATGCATTATCAGTTGTTAAAGCTGCATCTGAATTACCATATATTTTACCTGGTGGTGGTGCCTCTGAGATAGAACTTGCAAAGCGACTTAGAGTCTATGCCAGATCAATTGGAGGAAGAGAACAATTAGCTATTGAAATATATGCTAATGCTTTAGAAATAATTCCTAAAACTTTAGTTGAAAATGCAGGATATAATCCTGTAGATTTAATAGTTGAGTTAAGATCTAAACATGAAAGTGAAGATGGTAAGTCTAATGGTATTAATATTGATACAGGAAAACCAGATGACATGGTAAAATTAGGTGTTCTTGAACCATTATCAGTTTTGACTCAAGCTATCCAATCAGCAACAGAAGTTTGTTCCATGATCCTTAAGATTGATGATGTTATTGCTGCTTCTAGCCTTTCTAAAGGTGCAGGACCTGAAGAATAATGTAATTTTAATTTATGAAATTTTTTATACTTTTTTTTAAAATTTGTTCAAATCTTTAAAGTGATTCCCCCAAGAAAACTTAGAAAGAATTAAATTTGCTTTCTCAAAAAATTTTGTAATAAATAGGGCTGCTGCTAATGCTTCTGCTGAACTTAATTTTTCCCATTTTCCATAATTTGTTGGATTAGCGGCTATTAAAGAAGGTAATTTACGAGAGTTTTTAGAATTTAATTTTTTTAAATTCATAATATTTTTCCAAGAACAATCAATAACAATTAAACCAAATGTAAAAATTATATTTCTATCTAAAATAGATAATTCTTTTTGAGCGAAGGGGTTTAAAATTATACTGTTATTTAAAGGACCCTTAATCTTCTTTATAATTTCTATTAAATTTAATTTATTTAATTTAAACGCAGTACATTTTTTTGGGTCACATTCTCTATAATGAAGACAATATAACTTTGGTGTTTCTTTTATCGAAAAACTATTATTCATTATAAGATATTCGAAAGAAATTACTTTAAAAATATATGAGTGTTGATAATAAATTTAGGATTAATCATATTTAAAACTTGTAAGAACATTTACGGAGTTTATAAAGCTTTTAGTTGCTTTTTCCTCGCCTAATATTTGTATTATCGAGTGAATGATATTCCTTGACTCACAGATAACAGGTATACCTCCATATGCTAATGTAAATAACCCTATAAACGAAATCGCCTCATAACTTGAGATTTTTTCAGTGGGGGAGAACAAAATTTTACCCGACGGACATGTAATAAGACCATAAAAATTTTCAGCATTCTGCCCAGATATAGCAATATAGCTTAATAAATCTCCAAGTGAACTTCCTTCTGATTCTTCTTTCATTTTTTGATAAGCTACATTGGCATTTGCCGAGAAAGCTTCAATAGATATCGGTAAATTTTGACCACTTACATCTCTTGCATCTAAAGTTAAGCCAGAAGGACTTACTAGACTATATCTTATAAAAATTGGATTTTGAACAGAATCTAAAATGGTTTTTATTGAAGCTAATAAATTTGAAGTTTCAATTTTTTCAGGTTTATATGATATAAAAGGAACTTCTGAACCCATTCCAAAAAGATAAATTGCACTACGAACTTTATCACAAAAGATTTCAACCTCTCTTTCAGATTCATCTCCACTTCCAAAAAATTCACCCAATTTTTGCTTCAAATAATACATTGCTGTTGCTAAATTATCAGCATCTAATGGCCACTCTTTATGATAATCATGTACAATGGTTAAGAGAGTTTCATTAATTCTGATAGTTATTAGACAAACTTTATCAAAATATGAAAAAGATATAACTTGATCCATTATTTCTAGATCTTCCCAATTTTCTTCGCTTGCAGAAAAAGCTGCTGAAGCTAGACTAGTAATTTGATTCGGATTTAAATCAATTTCACTTTTTCTGCCTATTTTTGCTATTGATAGTCCGTTTTTATCACATAAAACTACTAAAACTGTACCCTCTGACGCTCGTAGAATAGAGGTTAAATGCTTTATCAGAGAATCTCTAACACTCATAGAAGAAACCAAGTATTTTTAACATTAAGTCTTAATAAAATAATTTGTATTATGTATAATAATAAATTTTTATCTTTTAACTCAATCGTATTTACTTCTAAATTTTTAATATAAAAAATTTTTTTATTATTTCGTATATTAATTAACAATTATAGCTATTTTTTAACTTTCATTTGCGGGAATTGCCAAGTCTGGTCAATGGTTATTACGAGCTTAATCGAAAGCCAACTATAGGCGGTGGACTTAGAATCCATTCTCGTAGGAGTTCGGGAGTTCAAATCTCCCTTCCCGCATTAATAAAACTTTTAGTCATAAAATTTTTAATCCAAATTTAATTACAAAACTAATAATTTAATAAATCTTTAAAAGATCATTTTACTAATATAAATTTAAAAAAATTCGCTCCTATAGTGTAGTCCGGCCAAGTCATAACTGGTTGTAACCATTATGTGGTAACATACGGGGCCTTCAAATATTTATGAACTATTATAGATATAAGGTTCCCCCGCGACCCGGGTTCGAATCCCGGTAGGAGCACCACTCTTATGACCCATTAGAATCCAATATGTATTTTTTTAAATAAAATATTTAAAAATGGAAGATATTTATTAGCTTCATTTTAATACTAATCTATTTATGGACCTCCTTGGCCACCAGACCATCCTAATCCAATAACAGCCATATAAAGAAAAACTGAGAAAACTGTCATTAAAGTTAAAATGATTGAAATCATATTGTGAATTTTCAGAGAAATACATCAAAAAACCATACTTTTTTTAAATTTGAATATATAAATTCCAAGAAAAATAATCAAACCCTATTAAAGATAAAAAAAATCGATAATTATATCTATAATTTAACTTGAATAAACTTAAAAAGTTACTTCAAGCTGCCTTATCATCAAATTATGAGAAATATTAGAGATTTTAAATTTGAATAGAAAAATGCGCCCCCGGCATGGTTTTCGTCTTAATCAATAACTGATCAATGAAATCGAACATGCGACCGCCCGGTTAACTTCCGGAGGTAATTTTAAATCCCAAATACCTAAGCCGGGTGCTTTTGGCACACCTTTAAGGCGGTACTCTACCTAGCTGAGCTACGGAGGCGCATTTTTAGTATTTTTATAGATATATTATTTTATTAAATATTATATTTAGCTTTTACTCTATAAAGGATAATTAGGGATATGGATATTCAACATATAATAATTTTATATTGTACTTTCTGAAGCATAATAGATTAACCATTTACCCATTGCAGAAAAAGATTCGTTGATATTAATATCCTCTTTTGATGAGCAAAACACACATTGATTACACTTTGCTTTTGTAGCATATTCATTAGCAATATTATAATCTACTTCATGGTCAGGAAGATCCCATTTCATCCCCATAAGAATTATAGGGATAAAACCCGCTTTTTGCCGAATAATTTTAAGCCATTCTGGGATTTCTCTAAATGTATCATAATCAGTAATATCAAAACATATAAATGCACCACTAGCACCTTTACAATAATCTGGTAAGAGTTCACGAAATCGCTTTTCGCCAGCAAAATCCCAAAGTTGCATTTTAACAGCTTCTCCCGTATCCAATATTTCTGATTTTGTATGAAATCCTGCACCGATCGTCATTTTATAGCCTTCCTCAAATTTTCCAGTACAGTATCTTGTTACCATGGCAGTTTTTCCTACACCACCTGCACCCGCTATAATTACCTTGAAAATCCATGAGCTCTGCATTTTAATGAATCACATAAAATTTCTTCCATATAGAATAAGCTTATTGATAAATAATAAAAATTCTTCTTTAAATATTTTTTTACTAAAAAAAATGGCTCTAATTTTTTTGAATCATAAATTTGGAAATATATATTTAATTAAAAAATTAAAAAAAGATTTCATCTATGTCCAATTATAATCTTTTGGTTTAATTCGTGTAAAAAAAAATTCCTAGTTTGCATTTCCTATAATTTTGAATTGAAAAACATTAATAGATCAAGATTTGTTATTTTTATATAAGTTTCCTATCAAAATGAAAAAGATTTTTATAAGACTTTATTCTATTATTTTTTAGATCTAAATTTTAATAAGTTTCAACAATAAAGGTTGTGATAAAAGAGTATTAAAGACGACGATATTTGTCCTATATGTAGTTTTCCAAAAGAACTATGTATATGTGATAGTTTAAGTGCAGATGAGCAACAAATAATAATCTCTAATGATACAAGAAAATGGGGAAGAGTCGTTACCGTCGTTACTTTTGTTGGTAATTTTGATGTTAACTTAAAAAACATCTTAACAAAAGCCAAAAAGAAGTGTGCCTCAGGTGGAACTGTCAGAAATAATGAAGTTGAACTCCAGGGAGATCATCGATTCAAAATGAAGAAATTTTTGATAGACCTTGGATTCCCCGAGGAAAATATTTTAATAAAAGAATAATTGGGACAAAAAAACTATCATTGGATATATATTCATAATAATTAGAGCACTAGGTATATGATAAATTAATTAAAAAATGAATTAATTTAATTTATATGGATTTTATTGTTTATAGAGTAATTTTTAGGGCACAAGAACAACTTGAAATTAAAAATCTCACATTAAGTTTTAGAAATCTGGATTTTGAAAAACCCATAATTGTACATCCTAAGTTTATCTCAGATTTAAAAACTTTAAGTGAAAAAAACCAAAATATAATAAATATCCAAAATATAGAAGAGGTTCTCATCATTGGAAATCCGAAAATAGATTATCCTTTTAATTATTATCTAGTTTTATTACTTACAGAAAAATCAGATAGAAAAAAAACGGGTTACTTAATTAGCAATGTTAAAAAATTAGGTGATATTATCATAGGAATTTGGCCTTTTAATACTCAACTTGAAAAATTAATAAGAGAGAATATACGTGAAACGTTTAATGAGATTTTAAAGAATCCTAACAAGTATAATAGTATCACTCTAATATCTCAATAATTTGCTAACAAAATTTCATTTGAAAGAAGAATCCTTTTCATTTTTTTTTAAAAACTTCAAAAGATCTTCTTCGGAGGGCATACCAGTTCTAGCACCCAATTTTTGAATTTTTAATGCTGCAGCAGCATTTGCGTATTTGACCGATTTTTCTAAATTCCATTTTTTTATCCAATAAGCTACTGAAAATACTCCATTAAAAGTATCACCTGCTCCAGTAGTATCTACAATATTATCAACTTTATATGCAGGAATTTCTTTTTGAAATTCTTCCGTTGTAATTAAAGCACCCTTATTACCTAAAGTTATGATAACAATTGGGATCCCTTTTTTAATTAATTCTACAGCCGCATCCTTCGGACTTTTTCTCTTTGTTATTATTTTTGCCCCTTCTTTATTCGGAATTAAAACATCCGCCTTAAGTAAAAGGTTTTTCAAATTTCCCCATCCCCTTTTAGCAATTTGAGATTCTAAATCAATACTAATTTTAACATCGTACTTTTTAGCTAAACTAAGTACCTTCTCTGATAATTCAGGATGTATTAAAGTTGAGTGCAGAACTTTAGATTCAGATATATAGAATTCTTCCAAGTCAGTGAGTTCTAATTTAGTTCTTAACATATAAGGGGATTGTATTATAGTTTTTTCACCCTTTACGACTAAAATGAAATTCACAGGTGTTTTATATCCTTTCTTTTTAATTGTTAATTTAGTATCAACCTTTTCTTTTTTGAAATCTTCAATTAAAAAATCCCCATAAGAATCATCTCCTACAGCTCCAATAAATCCACATGAAATTCCCATTCGTGCAACAGCAACTAAGAAATTAGCAGTTACACCTCCAGGAAAAAAGCTTTCAGTTATAGCATAAACTTTTTCATCTGGTTTGGGAAAATATGGGATCTCAGTTACCCAATCAATAACAACTTCTCCTAATCCGATAATATCAGTTTTTCTTATTTTTTCATTCAAAATATTCATTATAATAGAATTTTTACTGATATAATCTTAATTAGAGAAAGTAAATATATAAATTAGAATTATGTTTCAATTTTCTTTATTACACGCTCTAATTCTTCATCAATATTAATATCTTTAAAATCATATCCCATAATCTCGTATAAATTTGTATAATCGCTAAATTTTGCTTTACCTCTAATAATAATATCTTTACCCAAAAATTCAGATGATTTTTTTTCTAAAAATTTTTCAAATTCAGGTGTTTCTTTGATTTGTACAATATTAGCCGTATTCATACCTATTAATTTCTCCGCTAGATCTCCCATAAAAGTAGTTCTTATTGTTCCAGTTCCATCGTCAATAATAAGATTAATAATCATTCGAAACTCTGTATCTTCTCCTTTCCCACATGTACAATTTTCAATTTTCTTGAAACAGTTTTTGCAAGCCTCATAAATAGTTATATTATTAAGGTCTTTCGCTATAAAACCTTTTATTTCTACAATACCAGGAGCACTGATTGTATTAATCTTATTATAATTACCTGAGAAATTAGCGACAAATTCAACCATCTTAACTTTATCAATATTCTTGAGATTTTTAATTTTTAAATCTTCTAATTTTAGAATTGAATCATTAATTAATGAAACTTCATTTCTTCTTGAAAAATTATTATATTTAAGTAAAACTTTTTCTAAGAATAATCCTTGTCCAATAGTTAATATCTTTGAATGTTCTTCTGCTTTGTCGCGCCATAACGTAACTCTAATACTATCGGTATTATCACTTACAATAAAACCTAATAAAGAAACATTTTCACCGGATTTTAGAGTTATTGTCTTTATATTATCGATTGAAGTAATAATTCCCTTAAATGAGACAATACCGTGGCTAGTCTCAAGTGATTTTATGTTTTCAATTAAATTTTCATTTATATCTAAATCGGTTTGTTTTAATGCAATATTTGTGGATCTATTGGCAATTAATTCGATAGTTTTCGAATCTAAACTACTTAATCGCGGATTTAAGTTTGTAATTGATATGACATCATCATTTTTAATTGAGTTTAACTTTTCTGTGTCTTCATTCCAAAATGTAATTTTTATTAATCCTGTAGAATCAAATAATCTTATAGACTGAACACTCCCAGGTTCTCCATCCTTTCTCGTAAATTCCCTTTTTGGGGATATATGTATGATTTTTCCTTCTATTGAAATGGATTTAAGATTTAAATTAATATCATTTATATTAATTATTTGAGATTTAATTTTAGGATGTTTTTTATAATCTGCATCTTCGGGAGATAATACTATTTTTCCATATCTTCCTAAGTGGATTTCAATGTCTTCAAACTTTCCTTTTTTCCCAATTCCATTAATAATTTTAACAAGTTCATTTTTTCTAAAATTTGGGTCACTAAATATCTTTACTTGATCATCCCAAAGCACGATTCGAGCGTCCCCTGTATGATCATGTAATAAAAAAGAACCTACAAATCCCTGACTACCATCATTTCTTGTAAAGCTATTTACATTATAAATCTCTTTAATCCTACCAAATAATGTTATATTTTTCATATTTTGAGTAATATCTGAAATATAAATTTCAATTTCTTTTAAGAGATCCTTATTCTCGGTTCTTATGTCAACTCCCAACTCTTTAGCAATTATGAAGAGGGCACCATCATCAGAAATTAAACCTTTTAATTCATTCTTTTTATCTTCAACTAAATTTTGTATTTCTTTTCTTGTTAAACCAGTATCCTCAACTATCTTATTAATATAAATCTCAGTTTTCATTTCAATCACAATAGTTAAAAAATTGCATGAATTTAAAAATATTTTAGAAGAGATTATTTAAAAAAAAAATTATTTAATAGCAATTAAAAAAAATTATTCATTTAAAAATAGAGAGTATTAAATAAAGGTAATTTTTTAAAATTTTTAATTCGGTTTAATTACGATTATAGTTGTTATGCAAATTAAATTTATGAATTCTTTAAACAATATATCATTAATCTAAATGAAGAAATTTAAAATCATACCTGTTATAGATATTCTAAATTCTAAGGCTGTTCACGCTATTAGTGGAGAAAGAGATAAATATCAGCCCCTTAAGTCTTATCTCTTTCAAACAGCCAATCCTGTGGATATTATCAGAATCCTTAATAAGAAATTTTTATTTAAAGAATTTTATATAGCAGATTTAGATTCTATTCTCTATAAAATACCTAATTTTCAAATATTGAAGGATATAGCAAATCTCTCTAATATTAATATCATTTTAGATGCTGGAATTGTTAATCTTGAGGATATTTTTTACTTTTCGAGACAGAACATTAAAAATATAATCTTAGGATTGGAAACTATTAAAAGTTTAAAAGTCATTAATCAAAGTATGCAAATCTTAGGTCAAAATAACATAATAATTAGTATTGATATGTATAATGGAGAGATTTTATCAAGATCTAAAGAAATAAAGAATCAAGATCCTCTGAAACTAATAAAGAATATTGAATCTTTTGGTATTAAAAATATTATTCTCTTAGATCTATCTCGAGTAGGTCAGAAAATTGGAGGAATTCCATCACTATACCTAGATATTTTACGAAATTTTAATGGAAATGTCTTTGTTGGTGGAGGTATAAAAAATTATAAGGATATCTTAGATTATAAAGAAAAAGGATTCTCTGGAGTATTAATAGCAACTGCTTTATATGATGGAACAATAAATTTAGAAAAATTAAGTAATTTTCACACTATTGAAAAAGATTAATCTATAAAAATTACACCACTACTGGAAACATTTAAAGACTTTTTACATATTGGACAGGTATGTTTCATTCTAACCCAATCTATTAGATGATCTTTATGTGCTTTTGCTTCACAGATAGGACAACCTGTTAATTCATCAAAAATCTCTATATTTTTACCGCATACAGAGCATTTGGTTTTTGAAGCAGTAGAAATCTTTATCAAGTCTTTCTTAACATCTAATGTTACTTTTTCCGTATTTTCTGCTGTTGGATTGATTTGTTTTAATTCATCTTTTGTATCCACACAGAATATAGATCCTTCTGTATCATCTTTTTTATTACCAATCCATACAACCTTACCTTTAAAGTAACTAGAACCCTCGCGTTCTAACGTTAAATTTAATCTTCTATCTTCCATAACATAAGTTTGAATCACTTTTGTGTATTTTAAATCTAAGTTTGAAGATAATTGTTTTATTACTTCTATTGGTTCTTTGAATACTTCATTGGTAATATCTAATTTTGTAATTTCCTTAGGTGACATAATTTAATACTATTTTTTTTATATTTAATAAAAATATTTGAATTTAAATCTTTATATAAATTTATACAAAAATAAATGTTTTGGATTTC
>JBHLOG010000102.1:0-12444 GCA_048940765.1 Promethearchaeota archaeon
AAAAAAAAAAGAAAGTAAAATTAATGATGAATAGGGCGTCCCTTTTTATGAATAGATTTTCCAACAACAGATTCACAACCTTCGAGTACCATTTCTGAAATTGTAGGATGGCTGTGTATTGTTTCTGTGACATCATGAATGGTTAATCCATGTTGCATTGCTAAAGCTATTTCAGCAATTAATTCAGGGGCTTCAGTTCCAATACAAGAAGCACCGAGAATTTTATGAGTCTCTTTATCAGCGAGAACCATAATAAAGCCTTCCTCTTCGCCCATACATTTCGCTTTACCTAGAGATTGATAAGGAAATTGTCCCATTACTACATCGTACCCTAAATTTTTTGCCATTTGACGACGATATCCTACAGAACCTATGTTTGGGGAAGTGAATATTGTCGCAGGCACTACTGTATAATTTGTTCTCATTTCATGTGCAGGAAATCCCCCGATACTTGAAAGAGCATTCGCTACAGCAATATCGCCCTCATAACTTGCCACGTGGGCAAGCATAATTCCCCCCGTTACATCACCTATTGCATAAATTCCTTTTACTGCAGTCTCTAAAGTATCAAGATTAACTTTAATAGCACCTCGATCAGTTTCAATACCAATTTGTTCAAGTCCGACATTTTTAGATTCTTTTGCCCGACCTATAGAAACTAAACAAAAGTCAGCTTCAAATGTATATTTTTCAGCGCTATCTATTTGATCTCTAGGGATATCTGCAGAGCAAGTTGTAACTCTCACACCAGTACCAGTATTTTCCACGGATAAGACGTTTTGTGAAGTTAGAATCTCAATCCCCTTCTCTTCGAATTTTTTCTGAAATACTTTAACGATCATTGGTTCTTCCGTGGCGATTGGTGAAGATAAATACTCCAACATAGTAACCTTACTCCCATACGTTGCAAAGATATTTGCAAATTCACAGCCAATTACTCCAGCCCCTATGATAAGTAGTTTTTCCGGAATAGATTTAAAGTTAGGATCAAGAATATCATCACTCGTTAAAATTCTTTCATGGTCTATGTTGAAGGCTGGAATCAAAGCTGGAGATGACCCTGTAGCAATAATTATTCTTTTTGCTCTAATTACAGTATTATCTTTACCTTCAATTGAAATTTCATATCCTGTATCAAAATTTCCTCCACGAATTTTTCCGAATCCATAATAAACATCATTTTTCCATCCTTTTTCTAAGGCTTCAATTCCTTCTACTAATTCTTGAACAACTTTATTTTTTCTTTCAACTGCCTTTGCAAAAGATAATTTATAATCTGAGATTTCTATCCCAAATTCATGTGCCTCTTCAACTCTTTCGATTAAGTGAGCAGATGCATATAAAGCCTTGGTAGGAATACATCCCCAATTAAGGCATGTTCCTCCCAACTTTGCTTTTTCAATTAGAGCTACTTTTGCTCCATATTGAGCTGCTCTAATGGCTGCATGATAACCTCCAGGTCCCGCTCCAATAACAGCTAAATCATATAAAACATTACTCATTGTTGCATCAATTGTAATTATATTATTTTATTCAAATTAAGGTTAGAAAAACCATTTAACAATATTTTTAGTTTTAAAATCTTCTATGAAAAAAAAATTAATCAAAATATTAAATTTTTTTTAAAAAATAAATAATGAATTTTTGTAAATTAATCACTAAAATTCTAGTAAAACATACATCTCATGATCATATTTGATGTATGGTATTAAGATGCTATTTAATAAATTATAAGCAATCTGAATATAATAGAAATTAAAAATCTTATCTAAAAGTTAAATTTAAATTCATAGGTTTTCAATAAAAGCATAGTTAATTAATTTCTGTGAAGAATTGGCAAAATCAGTAAAGCTACTACAGAGAACATAAAAAATGTATAGCATAAATAATAAAATTAAAATTACTTTCTATTAAAAAAAAGTTTTTAAGATTGAAACCTATATTTTAGAAAAAGAAAAGGTTTTTGATTTTATTTTAACACATATTAAATAAAATTTACTATATTACTCCAACCATGTATAGCAAACAGGAAAATAATAGATCAAAACTTGCTTTTAAATTATGTATTTTTGGATCTGGAGGAGTGGGCAAGACAACCTTGATACGGAGATTTGTAACAAAAGTATTCGAGAAAGATATTAAAATGACAATAGGAGCAGATTTTAGTATTAAGAATATTGAAGTTGATGGAAAAACAGTAACGCTCCGGATATGGGATTTTGCTGGTGAAGATCGTTTTCGAGTATTGTTGCCTAGTTTTGCTAAGGGAGCAAATGGGGGTATATTCATGTTTGATATAACAAGATATTCAAGTGTCAAAGATATTGGTGATTGGTTATCGATATTTGAATATTTTGTGTCTGAATCAGAAGTGAAAATACCTATACTAATGGTTGGAGGAAAATCAGATCTAATTAAGAGAAGATCAATTGAAACTGAAGAAGCAAAAGAAATAGCACAGACTTATCGTTTACAAGGTTATTTGGAATGCTCTTCCAAAACAGGAGATAATGTTGAACAAGTTTTCGAATTTATAACAAAAAAGATGCTTGAAACGACTACGTAAATTTAATTTTACTCTTCATCTTTTTCTTTTTATAGTTCTTAATCTTAGATAATATTTAATTTTAAAATTTGATTTAGTACAATAATTTAAATTTTTATTGGAGTAATTTTATGATTAAAGATACTCGTTATATTGATGAAACTGGGAGAGTTTTAATGCTTGGAAATGAAGCATTAGTAAGGGGTTGTCTTGAAACAGGCGTATCTTATGTTTCTCAATATCCTGGTACTCCAACAAGTGATATTGGAGAATATTTTCATCAAGTAATAAGGCAAAATCCAGAACTACATGAATATTTAGTGCATCATTGGGCTGTGAACGAAGCAGTAGCAACCTCTGCATGTGCTGGAGCAGCATGGACAGGATGTAAAAGTCTAAATCCAATGAAACATGTTGGATTAAATGTGGCAAGTGATGCTTTAAGCGTAATAGCATTAAATGGACCTAATCCAGGAGCAATGGTAGTGGTAATTGGGTCAGATCCTGGCTCTTTAGGTTCACATCAAGAACAAAATGAACGATTTTATGCATGGATGCTTCACTTACCCATGATAGAGCCTCATACACCTCAAGAATGCAAGGATTATATTAAAATCGCCTTTGATATTTCAGAAAAATATGATCTTGTTATTGATTTTCGGACTTCAACTAGAACCGCTCATTCTAGAGGTTTTGTAGAACTAAATCCTTTAAAAAGAGGCAGACAAAAAGGAGAATTTATTAGAAATATTCCTAAGTACAATTCCTTGCCACCACATGCAATAAATAATCATATAAGATTATATGAAAGAATTGAAAAGCTTCGAGAAGCAATCCCAGCATTAAAATTAAACAAACTTTATTCGGGCGATAATAAAATAGGGATTATAACAAGCGGGATGCCTTTCGGATACACTATTGAAGCACTTAATCAATTAGAATTAAATGATATACCTATATTAAAACTTGGTATGGTTTATCCTTTGAATTATAAAGAGATCATTGATTTTATTCAATATCTCGAAAAAGTAATAGTAATAGAAGAATTAGAACCATTTTTGGAAGTTAAAATCGCTGAAATTGCCCAGAATTTTAAAATTGAAGTAGAAATAATAGGTCAAAAATTTTTTCCAAAATATAATGAATTTTCTACTGGATTGGTTGCCACTTCATTAGCAAAAATTTTTAATAAAAAACCTAAAGAAGTGATGTTAAAAGCTATTCAATATTTCAATTCATATAAAGAAATTATTCCAAGCAGATTCCCAACTTTTTGCGCAGGGTGTCCTGAAAGGGCTACACTCTATAGCATCTTAAAAGCAACAAACCATTTAGAAAATACAATAATCTGTGGTGACATTGGATGTTATGTAATGTCATTTTTCCCACCTCAGAACTGTTCCGATTTAGTAATATGTATGTCTGGTGGATTAAGTGCTGCTATTGGAATGTCTGCCAAATCTGATCAAAAAATAATTGCTATGATTGGTGATTCTACATTTTTTCATACGGGAATGGCACCATTAGCAGAAGCTATAGGATACAACTCCAATGTCCTTTTAATTATATTTGAGAATTCATGGACAGCAATGACAGGACATCAAAATGATGTTCTTCGTTATTTAATAAATAAAGGATTTTCTATTGAAAACATTTGTCGAGCATTAGGAGTACCATGGCTTCGAATTGAAGATTCTTATAATCCTAAAAAACTTTTAAATACTATAAAAGAAGCATTGAACACTTATGGTTTAAAAGTAATTATTGTAAAACGAGAATGCGCTTTACAAGCTCATAAATGGAGATCAATTCAAATCAAAACCCTTCAAGATGAAGGTAAAAAAGTTCAAGAGATATCTTATTTTATTGGGGGGTGTCAGATGTGCTATGAATGTGCTAAAATTTTCAGTTGTCCTGCAATTAGACGGGTTCAAATGGAAGGAATCGAAGAAATGCAAATTGATCAAGATAGGTGTATAAAATGCGGTGTATGTTATGAGATTTGTCCAAATGGAGCAATTCGTAAATCAATTATAAATCTATTTGCAGAGGAGGTGCCATTTCGTGAACTTTAAAGAAACAGATATAATTAATATAGTTATCGCTGGAACTGCAGGTCAAGGAGTCATTACTCTCAAAAGATTAATTGAATTTGCTTCTCAAAAAGCAGGTGTTGAAAGAAATTTCGGAAGTGAAATGCATGGTCTAGCTCAACGTGAAGGAGCTATTACAAGTCATATACGTTATCAAAAAAAGACTTACGAAGATGATCATAAAAATTTGCATTCACCATTAATTTGCTACGGGGACGCAGATTTATATATATGTTTAGAACCCGTAGAAGCATTACGAAGAGGAATTTTTGCCTCACAAAAGACAACTTTCGTTATAAATAAAAGATCTATACCTGGCGTCATGATAACCGCAAATTTGGAAGAATATCCTTCTATTGAAAAAATATCTGAAATATTACATGGGTATTCTACTAAAGTATACTTTTTAAATGCTACAGAATTAGCACTCAAAGAATTCAATCAAAATCAACAACTTAATATTATTATGCTCGGGTTTGCGATTGCTACTGGAAAGATCCCTTTTATTAAACCTGAACATTATGAAGAAGTTATAAAAGAATGGTTAAGAGATCCCGAAATGAATGTTAAAGCTTTATATCTTGGAATAGAACAAGGAATAAAGATAATTTCTGCTAATTAACACCTTTTATTAAAAAAATTGAGGTAATATACTTAAGTTCTTTTAATTACCCTCACTAAGCCTTTTTCTCTTAGTTCTTCCATCATACTCTCTATTTCTTCAACACTTTTCTGAGCGATTTGAGCTACTTTCTCTATTGTATTCATCCCATCACATACTTTTAAAACTACAAATTGATCTTTTGTAAGCATTCCAAATTGTACTGCCATTGGTGGAATATCTTTTACAACTATCGGAATTCTAACTTCACCACCCTCTTTAACAACTCCAGCTCCAATCTCTTCTGTAGTTGGTGAACTACCAAAAAAACTCTTCACACCAGTAACATCAAAGTTATCATTTATGTATACATATATTGTATGTTCTTGTCCCGACCGATCATCAGGATCTTCCGGATCAGGATATAGATTAGAATGCTTGTATTCTTTAGTGTAGATACCCATCTTAAGACTATTGATAATTTCATCCTTATCTATAACGAGTGAAACCATATCTTCACATATATCGCACCAGGCCCATGCTTCTATTAATGAGAAATACTTTTTTACTTTATTTTCTGGCATTGCGTTTCTCTTAAAATATGAATTTAATTTTTTTTAAATATTTATATGCAAATTAAAATGTTTATCAATTTAAAATTTGATTTACTTGTTTTTCGAGATTATATTAATCTACTTTAAAAAAAATCATTAAATCATTCAAAATGATTTACATATATTCTATTGAGTTCGATTTTGAAAACCAAAAATAATTAAAGTTATAAGATATTTTAAAATCTAAGTTCTTTTAAAGTAATAATTGAATAGTCTATGAGTACTTTTAAAAAGAATATCTGTTTTAGCTGTGGAAAACCAATAGCTCCCTACGAAGCTGCAGTTCACTTTCCTTGTCCTTCCTGCGGAGATGTGACAATTTGGCGCTGTGAACGATGCAGAGAAATGGGGAAAGAATATTTTTGTTTGAAATGTGAATTCAAGGGTCCGTAATTTTTCTGATCCTTGAAAAAATTATGAAAAAGGTGAATTAAAATAGGAGAATTTGTCGCGTTAATTGATGTTGTTCCAGAAGACTCTGATGTAAATTTTGAAGATTTTGTAGATAAATTAAAAGCCGTATTACCTGAAACGTGTAGTATAGAAAATTATGAAGTATTACCTATCGCTTTTGGTTTGAAAAAAACTAGAGTTCGGGTAAGATACCCAGAAGAATGGGGTGGTACAGATAAATTGGAGAAAATCTTCTCCCGAGTTGATGGAATACAAGGTATTGAAGGAATAGCTTTTTCTAAAGCTTAAATTGTAAGCTTGAATTCTGATTAAAGGTATAAAAATTCGAAGAATCATCTTATTTTTAAAAATTTTTGTATCAAATCGAGTATTGGACCAAATTCTTCTTCTTCCGGTTTTTCGGTAGGTAGTTTCTCGATTTTATCAATTTTTGATGATTCAATTACGTTAACATTTATATTTAATTTTTAAGTAATTCTTTTAAATAATTTATCTAATTCTTTATAGGAAAAAAATCTTAAAGTAGGTCTTCCATGAGCGCAATGATAAGAATCTTTACAATTTCCTAATTCAATTAATAAAATTCGTATATCTTTCAAGGACAAATCATCTCCTCCTCGAATACTTTTATGACATGACAAATAATTAATTATTTCTTCTTTAACCTCTGAAAAGCTCTTATCCTTCCCAATCTCGGTTATATCACTTATTATTTCTTTAATTAAATTAACGTCTGGGACTTTACCCATAATTGTTGGAATTTCTCTTAATATGAAAGTATTAGCGCCAAAATAATCAAAACCAAAACCTAGTTTTTGAATTTCTTTTATATTAGTCTCCAAAAATAGTTTTTCACTTGGAGATACATCTATTTTCAAAGGTGAGATTAATTTTTGGATACTCATTCTAGCAATCTCATATGCTTTTAAGAATTTTTCTTTATTAATGCGTTCTGATGCTGCATGTTGATCTAATATAAATAATCCTTCTTCTCCATCTTCATTACTACCTTCCAAAACAACATATCTCTTGTTGTTTAACTGGCCTGTATACGAAATTAAACGCAATTTCGGAAAATTTTTAGAAATAATATAGTTTTCCCGTAGAAATGTATCAGGGAGTCTATTTTTAACCAGTTTATCTTCAACAATTTGATCAGTTAAGTTTAACTGAACTTTTTCTTTAGTTTTTATTAGATTATTATTAGATAGTTCTTCATATATAACTTGATTTTGTTGAGTTTGTTCTATTGATTTAGTAATTAAGGAACTTTTTTTATCCTCTTTATGTAAAAAATCTTCCAATTCAGTAGATATGTATTTAGCTTCCTTAATTATAAACTTTTCTTCAACAAAGCCTCGTATAACGTTATAAACCTTATTATATATCGATTCTTCTCTTTCAAATCTAATATGAAGTTTCTGTGGATGAACATTAAAGTCAATAACTGAAGGATCAAGCTCTAAAAATATTATAAAAAACGGATATTTACTTACCATTACAACTCCCTGATATGCTTCACTAATCGCTCTAAAAAGTATATCACTGACAACAAAACGGTGATTAATGAATATACTTGAATAAGCTCTATTCTTTTTAGCAATTTCAGGATGTCCTAATAAACCACTTATCCGGAATTTAATATCTTCTTCGCTATAATTAATATATTCCATAAATTTTGCTATTTTTTTTCCATAGATATGAAATACTGTAGTTTTTAAATCATTTAGTGCGGGACAATTAAGTATATCCAAATCATTATGGCGATAAATAAAATGAACTTCTGGATTGGCTAAAGAATATCTCTGAACAATATCTGTAATATGCGCTAATTCTGTAGTATCTTTTTTCAGAAATTTCTGTCTTGCTGGAAGGTTATAAAATAAGTTTTGAACTTTAATATTTGTACCAACAGGGCAAGAAATTTCCTTTTTATTTACTATTTTACCTCCTTCAATTGATAATTCAATACCTTTCTCTTCAAATTCACTCCTAGAGGTAATTTCAACTTTACTCACAGCCGCAATACTTGCTAAAGCTTCACCTCTAAAGCCCAATGTAGAAAGATGTTCTAAATCTTCAATACTTCTAATTTTACTACTTGTATATCTTTCAAAAGCTATTTCAATATCTTCAGAAGGAATTCCAATTCCATTATCTATTATCTGAATTAATGATTTACCTGCTTTCTTAACAATAATTCTTATTTCCGATGCTGTAGCATCTATACCATTCTCAATAAGTTCCTTTACAACATTAGCGGGTCTATCAACAACTTCTCCCGCAGCAATTTTTTCAGCATCAATAATTTTTTTAATTCTATTTACTTTCACAATAGTTCTATTATCTTTTCAATTTTTTACAATTATAAGTAATTCTATTAACTTAATATATTTCTCATTACAATCAAATTTAAAATAATACACTATTAAAGTTTAAATAAATTTAGCACTAAAAGCGCTATTATATTAACTTCCAAGGAAGAATCTTAACTTATTTAGAAAGCTCAAAGTAACTCTTTTAAATTTCTTTTAATACATTATAATAATTATTTAAAATCTAAATTATGAATAACCAAATTAAAATTGATGATGAGGAAAAATTAAAGCTCTCTCAATATTTCATCTACTTTTTTATAATTATAACAATTTTCCTCATTACTTTAAGAATACTTTTATATTTCTTTGAAATGTCTGAATGGATTCAAGAAACAAAAGATATTGATTTCAAGATTCTTATAGAAGGTATGAAAAATGGGTTACTTAATTTCTATGACGATGTGGCAATTTCAGATTGGCCACCTTACTACCTTTACTTTTGGTATTTTATTTTTTTACCAATTTTTCTAATCCCTAATAATATATTAATAGGATTATATATTTGGGACATTCTACGCTTAATTTTGACACTAATCGTAGTTAAGCAATCGCCTAAAGTATTTAAAAATAAAAAAGATTTACTTATTTTCTATATATTTGGGATTGTTGGTTATAGTATTGATGCTTATTATAATAATGTTAATTTTATTATCGTAATCTTATTATTTTATTCATATATTTTCTTAGAAAAAAAAAAAAAGTGGATTTCTGGTATTTTATTCACTCTTGCTACCTTTAAAATAACAGCGATTTTGTTTCTTCCAGTATTACTTATTATTAGAAGAATAAGGTGGAAGGATCTAATCTATTTTTTAGTTCCATTCTTTATAATTTGTATTCCTTATGTGATCTTTCCCGAATACTTTTTTCAAATGATTAATAACTGGTTTTACAGAGATGAGGAAGTTAAAGGAATTTTAATTTTCGATTCAATTATGTGGAAAGCTTTACAACCATCACACTTGATGTTTATTGGATTACTATTAATAATATTTTTAGAAAATATTACTAATGAAGATCGAAAAAATTTGTATAGAATTATCCTTGTCTCAATAATAACAGTGTATTATGTTTATTTAACTACTATCGTTTTTATTATTCCAGTTATTTTTGTTTAGCTGAGATTTTCTAATTTTTTTGTAAGTTCTTTCATTTTCTCTTTTAATTTAGCTGGAATGTTAGAATTTATATCAATCTCCTTAATAAAATTAAGTAAGTCCCTAATTTGTTCTTTGTTACTTATTGGTTCAAACAAACTAGTTTGGATATACTTTTTCTTTTTTGGAATTTTATTATCAAAAATTTTTGTTCTTTTTACTTCTAAATCTTTAATTTCACTCTGTTTTTTTTTTAATTCTTTTTGGTTTTTACTCAAATCTTCAGAACATTCACTTAAGGACTCCTTCGTAGCTTTAAGTTCCTCGTTTAATTTGTCAAGTTCAGCTTTTTTTTCATTTATTATTTTATCATAAAATTTAGGTGATGATAATTTTTCCCCATTCTCTCTAACTGTAGTTTTAAAAGGATCTTTTTCATCTATTTGTTCGAGTATTTCAAAAGCTCTTATTATTACATCATCGGGAATCCCTGCCAATTTAGCAACATGAATACCATAGGATTTATCTGTACCTCCTGGTTTTAGCTTTCTAACAAAATTTATACTCCCATCATCATTTTCGATAATATCTAAATGGTAATTTTTTATTCTTGGTAAAGCCATTTCTGTTAATTGATGATAGTGAGTACTAAATAAAGTTTTGATTTTTAAGTCATGTAACTTCTCAAGAGTAGCCATTGCAATACTCTGACCATCACTAGTGCTTGTTCCTCTCCCTAATTCATCTATTATTATAAGGCTTTTTGGTGTAGCATAATTTAAAATTTTCGCTGTTTCAGTCATCTCAATCATAAAAGTGCTTAATTTTCTAGCAAGATCATCGGAAGCACCTATTCGTGTGAAAATTTGGTCAATTATTCCAATTGTAGCAGACTTTGCTGGAACAAAACTTCCCATTTGTGCAATTATACATATTAAGGCTATTTGCCTCAAAAATGTACTTTTCCCCGCCATATTAGGGCCTGTTATAATTAGCAATTGGTTATCTTCATTATCTAAATAACAATCATTAGGGATAAATTGCTCATCTAAATTTATTTGTTCAATTACGGGATGTCTTCCCTCTTTAATTATGATTTTACTTTCATTATTAATAATTGGTCGAATATAGTTATATTGTTCTGCAATTTCGGCAAAGCATGTAAGAACATCGATAATCGCAATATTTTTAGCAGTTTCAAGGATACTTTCAGTTTCTTTCTCTAATTTTTCACGAATAGTATTAAAAATCTCATATTCTAATTCATTAATTTTTTCTTCTGCATTAACTATTTTCTCTTCGAGTTCTTTTAATCGGTTAGTGGTGTATCTTTTAGCATTTTTGAGAGTTGCCCTTTCAATATATTCTTCAGGAAGAGTTTTTATATTTCTAAGAGTTCTTAACGTTATTTCAATATAGTAACCAAGGATATTATTATACCCAACTTTTAATCCTGAAGTTAAATTCCACTTTTTCTTCTGTTCTTGTTCATATGCTAACACATATTTTTTTCCATTATGAATTATATCTCTAAGCTCATCTACTTCATTATTAAAACCTTTTTTAATAATATTACCTTCCGTAATAGTAGTAGGGGGATCATCCTTAATTGAAATATTAATTAGCTCTTTTATTTCACTGAAAGGTTTAATTTTTTCAAGAAAACACGAAATTTCTGGAATATCTGCTTTTTCTAATAATCTCTTGATAAATGGAATTTTTTCTAAAGAGTTTTTAATGTTTATCAAATCTCTAGCATTAGTGCGATTTGCATAATTAATTCTATTGATAAACCTTTCAACATCACCAATTACTCCCAACTCTTCTCTAAGATCTGATCTTAAAAATATATCATCCTTAAATTTTTGGACAATATTTAGTCTTTGATTTATTTCTTCAATATCTGTTAGAGGTTGGAGAATATATTTCTTCAATAAACGAGCTCCCATTGGCGTTTGTGTCTGGTTAAAAATTGAATATAATGTAGCATCTTTTCCTCTTTCCCATAAAGAATTAATTAATTCTAGATTCCTTTGTGTAATATAATCCAAATGTAGAATGTTTTTTTCTTGTATAATATTGATTTTAAAAATATTTGGAATTACATCTCTTTGAGTGTCTTTTAAAAATGATAGTAGCCCTCCAGATGCTTGAATTGCCATTTCTTTATCTTCTAAACCAAAACTTTTTAAGTTTGAAATTTTAAAATGACGACAAATTAATGTGTGAGCTTCCTCATATAGAAAAACATATTCTTCATACGGTTTAATGATTGCTTTTGTTAAATCTGTTAATAATATAAAAAGTCTCTCATCTTTTTGCAATTCGGGAGGGATAATAAGTTCTACAGGATCATATTGAGAAAATAGACTAAGTAATTTTTCTTGGGGATCTTGCTCTTTTAAATGAAATTCAGTAGATATAAATTCTCCTGTTGAGATATCTGCAAAAGCAACACCAAAACCATTTCTCTCTTTTACCATAGCTGCAATATAATTATTCTTATTCGATTGTAATAAGTTTGGTTCAATAAGTGTTCCTGGAGAAAGTATCCTAGTAACTCCTCGTTTCACAATTCTTCCTTTGACAGTTGATGGATCTTCTAATTGGTCAACTATAACCAAAGTTTCACCAAGATTCATAAGATTGTTAAAATAATTATGACCACTATGATGTGGAATCCCTGCTAAAGGAACATCTCC
>JBHLOG010000271.1:0-3036 GCA_048940765.1 Promethearchaeota archaeon
ATGGAGTTAAGTCCAGCGGGAATGACTTTCTTTGGAGATATGGAAAATATGCAGGTGTTCTATGGATTATATGGTTATGGCGCTACTCATTCCGTATCCTTTTTAAATGTCGAGATAGACACTATTCCTAAATAGATAAAAACAAAGAAGTACTTTTAACTTCTCCAAATTTTTTTTTTTTGGATGAAAGTAAGACTATTAACCAAAATTTTTTTTATTTAATATGATAATTCGCAACACGACTTTCTTTCTTCTCTTCTCTTCCACTAAAATGAGGAAAATTACCTAAAATCGAACGTGATGTTAGAAAAGTAAGATAAGATTGAAAAGTTTTCTTATACTTATCTCTTAGATATTTGAAAGAAAAAGAGAGTTATTCAATTTTATCTCAACGAGATTTGAACGATAAAGATTTGCCCATCATAGATAAAGGCTTAAATATTAAAAATTGTCGATATTTCTAATAATGCTTTAATAGATAGGATTTTTTTTAATAATTTTTACCTCTCGCTAAAATCTCCCAATTAGCAATCATTTCATTATTTTTAATGACTGTAAAAAAATCATATAGATTTACTGTCGTACAAATATGTGTGGGAATAATTTCAATTTTTTGTCCAATTTCAAAGTTATCTTGCTGCCCAGATCTAAAAATAGAGTGCTCTTCTGTCATTATTCTAATCCTAGATTTAGGATAATTCTTGAAAATGGGATTTCCATTATCATTAGTAGCTGCTTTTAGACCAACATCTATAGTATATAATCTTTTTCCTGGAATATTAGTAATTGTACCTAAAATAGATGTGGCTATTTCAAATTCTGGAACTATACTATGATGGTGCTCATCATTAAAAACATAAGTTCCAGGTTGAAGTTCAGTAATACCTTCGTACTTTGCAGAATATTTGTAAGTAACTGAATTACTAGCAGTTAAATAATTGATGTCAAAGCCGTTAGCATTTAGCAGATCTCTTGTATCAACTAATAATTTCATGCATTCTTCTGTCTGCTTTTTTCTAACTTCTGGATCTTTTACTGAAATTAAATGCCCTTCATATCCTTGGAGACCTACTAATTTTAAACCTTTTTGCTCCTTAATGAAATTCCCTATTTTTAATGTTGGTTCTCCTGGTTTAACTCCATTCCTCCCTAATCCAACATCGACTTCAATTAACACTTCTAATTCTATCCCTTCTTTTAAAGCATATCTGTTCAGGTCTGTTATATTCTTCTCAGAATCAACACAAACTCTAACCAAAGAATTTTTATTTAGATTAACTAACCTTTTAATCTGGTTCAATTCAACAACTTGATTTGCTATTAAAATATCAACAAATCCATTTTGAGCAAAAATCTCAGCCTCTCCCACCCTGGCAACACATATCCCTTGAGCCCCTGCCTTTAATTGCATTCGACCAATTTTAGGACATTTATGAGTCTTCACATGTGGACGTAGATTAATATTGTTTTCTTTCGCAAATTTTGCCATCAATTCAATATTCTTTACCATTTTATCGTAATTTAATATAAGTGCGGGTGTAGAAATATTATCTTTCCAATCATCTTCCAAGAATGACCACTTCTCACTTATTAAATTTTATTGAAAATAATAAGGCTAAATCGTAATTAAAATTAATCTACCATTTTTTTATATAAATTGTAATTTACTCAATTCAAATAATTTTAATAACAAATAATTTCATTACTTTTTTGTATATTAATATATACTGTTATAATTTTTTTTATTTCACCATAGAGTTAAATTCAGTTTTTTGATAGCTAGTATTATTAGCTAATTTGGCTAATATTTCATTTATCTATGTCGAAATATTAGCGATATATTAAACTGATCTTACAGTTTTATCTTAATCTTCTTTTTGGTCTACTTCTCTTACGATTCACCCTTTCCAAGGGTAAATATTTCGACACATAACCTTGGTATTCCCTTTTTTGCCGAGGAAGGAGAAAAACAACTCCATATTTCTTTTTTAAATAATTGTACAAGGAAGAGAGTAATCTAAGGGTGACTGAAGTGAAAATTACATCTCTATGAAGACTTAAATCAATATGTGCATCTATATTGAATCCATAATGTTTTTTCCAAAGAGAGAAATGTATAGATGTTCCATCATTTAAAAACTTTCTATACTGTAATCGACAAGGATCATTTTTTATAGCTATAAATCCTTTTTCTAAAAAAAATTTATCTAATAAATTAAAATCATTTCGAGTAGGACGCCGATTGAGTGACCAATTTAAAAATTGCTTTTTTTTGTACTTAATTGTTTTCTTATGTAGAATAAAGTTTATTGACTCAGGTTCTCCAAAAAATTTCTCAGCCGATTCTTTTCCATAAGCAACTCTATTCATTTAAATACCTCTTTATATGCTACTTTCTGATTTTATAAAATTAAAACCACTATTTTTATAACTAGAACTTGATGATTTTTTTAAAAATCATCCAATACCCCAGACTTACCCTTAAATAGTATAATATCTTGGATATTTAAATTTATCGATAAAAACTTAATTCTCTTTTTCATTTTTTTCCTGCGAATAAAAATAAAAGAAAATCTGAGAGATTAAGATTAATTAGGAATCAAATCCTTTTATGCCGTGTGAATAATCCTAAAATTTCTTTTTTCTATTAATAATTAGACAAATGTGTTAAATTTTGTAAACTCAAAGGGCATGATTTATTCTAAATGACGATCAAAATTATATATTAATTTTAAATTAATTTTTAGGATTCCATTCAAGACTTATTTTAATAAGTATTTTTCATATAAAATATTCTCTAAAGGCGAAAACTATTGAATCAATTTAGACGGTAAGATTTCAAATCCACAAATATGACAGCAAACTATCATAAGGATACCCTTATCATATACAGTTATAGAATTAATCGCTCTCTAATTCCTAAATCGAGAAGAATATTAACAATTATTGAACTGATCAAAATCTTATTATCTTTAATAGAACCTAATTATATTATTATAAAATCAATTTACAAAAATAGAGATGTAAAATTATGGG
>JBHLOG010000103.1:0-12365 GCA_048940765.1 Promethearchaeota archaeon
GGAGATTATCGTGCATTAACATTCTGTTGTAAACCAGGCTATTCCTTGACATATGTACTTAAGTGTAAAAGAGATGAGAAGCTAGAAGAATTAGGGATTAATTCTGAAGATTTCATTACAATTAAAGAAAAATTTTCAAAGGAAAATAATTGGGATTCTGATATTGTATGTTTTGGATCATTTTCTTACTGTTGTATGAGACGAGATGGATGTTCAAGAAGAGATTTAGCCTTAATAGAACGTTATCCTAATTTATCTTTAGAAGATATTATGATAATTTACTTTCAAAAAAAGAAAGAATTATCAAAAAGAATCTTAGAATGCGTCAAAAATAAAGAAGGTAAAAAAAGAATTAAACCCCTTTTACAATTATTCTAAATAAGATCATTCAAAACATATATATCTCATCTAAAACGAATTTCATAATCTTCACGTGAAAATAGGAAATTTTTTATATCACTCATTTTTTCCTTATTTAAGATGTATCTTGAACAAGTTCTGCCTCATCCTCATCGTGATGATATCTATATTAATCAGATAATAACCCCTCATAGTAAGATAAGAAAAAGCGACAAACAAATGGTAAATCGTATTCTTCTAAAAGAAGTTGCTAGAAAAAGTGCAGATATTGCAAACTAGAATTTAATTTTTATTTTAATTCATCAATAAAATTGATAATAAAAATTTAAAAAAAAGAAAATCAATTTAAGAATTAACCTTTTTATCTTTTGATTTTTTGAAAAATCCACGGCTCTAGCAAAATAGCTGTTAATGTAATCATTAAATATTCAAAAAATTCCCAAATTTGGGTATCTAAAGGAACTAAATAATCCAGTAAAACGTACAATCCTAATATTATCAAAAGTCCAATAATTAAATTAATCATTTTTTGCTTAATATTAAGTTCACTTGGATTATACATAATATATTCACATTCAAATATGTAACCGACAGATAAACCAACTGCAGCACCACAGATTAATCCATAATCATTCTCAGAATTTGGAAAAATGAGTAGTGTGATTAGGAATAGAATAATTGGAATTATTATTGCAAAAACTATTTTTATATTTAAATTAAACCTATTAATTCTCTCAGTTATGATTGGTTCTAAATAGATAAATGAGAGTAAAAAAACTATTCCAATCAATAATCCTCCAACAACATCATCAATATCATGAGAGCCATTTAATATTCGGGAAGTTGAAACTAAATAAATTAGGATCAGGAAAATCCAAGGTAGATATTTATTTTTTTTTTTATACGTATGATAAGATAAAGATCCCCATACAACAACGCCATTTTGAGCATGTCCCGAAGGAAATCCAAAGCCAGGTTTTTCTCTTCTTGTCCAAGGTGTAGGATCTTGAATAGCATCTTTTAAAATTCCATTCAAAAAGAATGAACCAAGTAGTGCGAATGTCAAATTTTTTGCAAATCTAACGTCATAAATAATAAAAATGGTTATTAATATTACTATCATTGCTGTGTGCCATCCTAAATAACCAATTCCCGTATAAATTGCAAAAACAATATCATTATCATAAAAAAATTCATTAATTGCATTATTTAACCCAAGAACTAAGAAGATCAACCCAACAATACTAATAATCAGTGTTATAACAAGGATGAAAATAAAATTTCTTTTTGATAATATTTCCTCTTCATTCAATAATTTTCACTAATAATTTTTGTAGGAAAAAAAATTGATTAAAATCTTATAAGTTAAAGAAATTAATAAAGATTTAAATTCAACAATCAAAGAGTTTTTGACAATTTTGACTAATTTTATTCAATTTATTGAGGAAACACTCTAAAAAAGAGTGGAAATTTCAATCAATCTTAATATTTGTATGTTTTTCATCTATTTTTTTTAATTTGACTTCTAAAATTCCATTAGTATACCTAGCTTTCGCATAATCAGAGTTAATTGGTGCAGGTAACTCAATTTCTTTATAATAATTCCTTCCTTTATCTTTGGTTTTTGTTGAAATGGTTAATGAATGCGTTGTTGCTTTCAGTTCAATATCTTCTCTCGTAACGCCAGGCATTTCACAAATGACAATTATATTATCACCTTCTTCATTTACTTCTGTTAGTGGTTCTCTTGCTTTCTTAACTTCTGGTTTCCCAGAATAGGGTTTTGGGCGAAGATTTCCAAAGGAATCTATGGTTGGCTTACCATCAGGTCCAATATTTATATTAAAGCCATACATTATAGGAAAACCAAACTTAGATCTATTTTTCATGAACTCTTTTGCAACGTCTTCTGGAGATAAGTTTCGTAATTCTTCTGGTAAGTTTTCCATAATTTTTTGAAAAACTTCTTTAAATAAACGTTGAAAATCTTTTGATCTAAATAGTTTTTTTGGATCTAGTAAAAATTTATTTGGATCACCAAAAAATTTACTTGGGTCTTCAAAATACTTAAAAAAGTCAAAAGGATCCACTTTTTCCTCATCATCATCTTCTTCATCGTCTGAATTATTTTTCGGCATTTTTTTTCTCCATTAAAATGTTATTGAATGACAATATATCAATTAAATTTAATAAACTAAATTTTTAATTAAATATTATAGCATTTAAAAACTAAATAGCTTATATTCTAGAAAAAATTGTTTAAATTAATAAATTTATTCCACATAAAAATTTATTTAAGATTAAGCAAAATACAATAATTACAGATAATGGTTTGAAATTTTATGTATAGCGAGCTGTCTGATGATGATAAAAACATGTATCTGGACGTTCTACGCGAGGCACCTCTACTCCCTTTTTCAAATTTTGTCTCAAGAGGAGATATCGCAGATCCTATCGATATTTCACGTCCAAGAAGTCATATTGATCGAGAAGTCTATAGACTTGTACAACAAACCTATCGAGATAGATCATCCCGATTAATTCCTATCCTAGGATCTGCCGGTACAGGAAAAACACATGCCTATCATTCATTTAAAGATAAAGAAAGAGAAAATAAAAAGAAATTAGAGGGTGCTGAGGAATTAGAAGAAATTGATGCTAGTAAAGCATCAACTTCTGCTGATTGGACTATTGTTTATGTTCCAAGTCCTCCGGCAAGTATTCGTGTTTTACTCCATGTTTATACATGTATAATTGAGGAACTCGGTGCAGAGTTACTTGATATTGTATCTGAAAAGTTGGTCAAAAAATGGGGTGGAAGTAAAAAGGGAATTTTCCAGAAACCTAGACCTGATGAAGTGATTCAGATGGGGATAAGAGAATTCCCTGGAGTTTTTGCTGATTGTGTTAAAGCGCTTGTCACTTATCAATTAGATAAAAATAAGAAACCTCTGGCAGAAAGATGGCTACTTGGAGAAGATTTAGAAGATGAGGAGTTAAACGAGTTAGGGATTAATTCCGTCCTTGAAGAGGATGATGTCTGCTTAGCACTCATTAAAATTATTACAGAAAATTTAGATAGAGTATTAATTCTTTATTTTGATGAATTGGAAAGTCCCTATAGGATGTTAGGCGAATCTGCAGAAATGAAATTTCTTGAAATTTTAAAGAGATTGTATAATGAGGTAAAGGGTTTAGTAATTACTATCGCTGTCTTAAAAGAAATTTGGCCAAGAATTATAGAAATTTCGGATGCCCCCCTACGTTCAAGAATGGAACCTGAACAAGAATTAAAACCATTTAGCTTAAATGATTTAAAAATTTATTTTTCAAAATCCATGGAAGTCTTCTGGGAAGATAATAATTTAAATCCTCCATTATACCCTCTATTTCCATTGAATGAAAAATTAATAGAAATGATATATGAGAAGACGAAAGGAAATCCTAGAAATTCCATTAAACTTTGTAGAAGATTTATTGATAAAGTAGTTATGGAAGAGATGACTGTTGATCAATTATTGGAAGTAGGAGCTGAGATTGAACCAACTGCTAGACCTCCAGCTGAACTCGAAGAAGAAGTAGTAATTGATTTTTCTAAACCGAGAGAAGTTATTAAGAAGACGATTGAGGATATTTTAGCAGAAGAAGAATATTCTATAGAAGTAAATCCTCAATCTGTTGCAGGCGCTACTCTAAAGTGTATAAACATGGTGGGTGAAAGTAAAGGAAAGAAATTCAAAACCCAAATGGAATTTAAATTCATGTTAGGAAAAAGATCACAGACTTTAGCTGCTTTAATTGAGATTAAGGGTAAAAAATGGGGTTTAGAGATTCCATCAATTAAAACATTTGATAGGAGCGCAGGAGTAGCGGGGTATTATGCGGCAAAACGATTAAAAGATGCATTGACGGAAAAAGCTATTGATGCTGCAATTCTAATAGTCCCGGTTTCAAGTAGCGGGGCAAAATTCGAATCAATATTAAATAATACTCCAGAAATCCATAAATTTGAAATAAATAATGAAAGCGGAGAGAAATTAATAGAAAGTGCTTTGACTTATCCTACAGCGGAAGGTTGGGAAATAGCAAAATTAGTTTTTCCAGATATTGGGGAATATATACCACCTGCGGTTGAAGAGACTCCTCCCACTGAAGATTAAAAAGAATAAGTAAAAGTAGTTAAGATATAATTTATAGTTTCTTTATCAATTCCTTTATTTTATTATCAAATCCATAAAGTTCTTTTGCTAATCTTATAGCTCTTTCTATATTACTTTTTAATTGAGTTAAATTAACAATTAATTCTTCTTCTTCAAATATATTTGCTATTTCAATCAATCTATCTATTGGATCAGCTAAATCATTATAGAGATATAATCTTTCTTCATCTAATTCGCTTACTTTTTTGTCGAATTCTTTATACAATATTTCACGTTCCTTAATTAAATCAGGAAAGGTTCCTACTTGTTCTCCTTTATTTTCTAAGAATGAAGCAATTTCGGTTTCCTGAACAAATGCTGCTAATTCTGCTGCTTTTAAAAAGCTTTTCTTAGCTTTTTTAAATTGTTTATCATTTAATAGTTCTTCAGCAATTTTTACCTCAGCAGCTAATTTTTTGGGAATTTCCTCGCCAAGATCAATTAATTCTCTTGCTTCTTGAAGCATTCCATCATCCAGCATTTTTTTAGTTCTCTCATTCATGGTCTCTTTTATTATTTTTGGTTCTTGTAGCTTTTGTATCAAACTCAAAATATCGTTTAATCCATTTTTTAAAATCTCAGTCATCTTTTTTTTATCACTAGAAAAATCTTGAATAACTTTTTCTTCTATGTTTTTAAATGCACTTTTTAATGATATAAGGTCCTCTCCTTCTTTTAACATGAAGCTTAAATATAGATTTTCTTTATTTATAGATTCTGCGTTGATTTTACCAGAATAGTAGCGATCATTATCTTTACGAATAGATACATTCAAAAGCTCTTTTTTTCCATGTCTTTCAGAAAATTCCTTTAGAATTTCTGATGGAATTTTGTCATCTTGCTTTAAATAGTATTCACCTAATATATTTGGTCCAAAAGATGGATCGATCTCATATAGAATTATTGCACTTGGCATGTCATAACATCTCTGATTAGTTCTAATTTCTATTTATTTTAATACTATTGATTTAATAAGCTATTGATTTTAAATTTTTATTGATCAAAATTAATAAGCTAAAATGGAAAAAATGGGATAGGGAAACTAGATAAAAGTAAAACTTGATAACCAATTAAGGTGATGGTTGAGATTTACTTGTTAATACGAGAATTAGGGTTAAAAGAAATGTATTTTTATTAAATTTTTCACAATATATTCTTAGTTTTATTTATCCAGAGATAGAGGTTCTTTTTTAATGGGTTTCATAAAATTTTGAGGTGTTTTACTATTATACCATTTTGGATATTTTTCAGTAAATATTTGATCAATTTTCTCTCGTGGTACATCTGCATAAGTACCCCAGTCTCCTATATATTCTACAAAAAGATTCCCCTCTGTATCATATGGGGCGAATAAAGCGTCATTTTCTCCATCAAATTCTACCATAGGAAAAAAATTTCCCTTTATACAAGTTTTTTGATCGAAAATAGGTGCTGCCTTTACCCATTTCCCCTTTAAATACAGTTCACTATAAGCATGGCAATGGAACGCTTTTGTACCCATTAGATCAACTAATCTTTGAGAAATTTTATGATTAATAATGTCAACCATATGAATACGAGCAGGAATCCCAATAGCTCGTGCTAAAGTTGATAATAATGTAGATTTCGACATACAAAACCCATATTTTCTCCGCATTGTGACGGAGGCTTTAAGATTTGCTTTAATTTTGGGATAATATGAAAAAGCATTATATTTAATTTCATCTCTTACCCAATAAAATAATGTAATGACTTTTTCCTTTTCGGATTTCAAATCTTTTGTTATTTCAAAAGCTTTTTCGCTTACTTGTTTTTTATCAAAATCAAAAAACTCTGTAGGTTTTAGATAAATCTCCATATCCTCCATAATAATTAAAAAAAAGGAAAATTCTTAAAGATTTTTTTAATTGGATATAAGTTATTGACTATTTTTTATTAAGAGTTTTAATGCCTTTTTCTAATACAAATTTATAATATTTTTTTCTTATGACATTATCCATCTTTTCATAAGGAAGATCAGCAAAAACACCCCTATCTTTTACATATTCAATGAAAAGACCACCATCAGGGTCATATTTTGAAAGTATTCCGTTATTTATTCCATCAAATTCAACGAGAGGTAAAAATCCAGCCTTAGAAGCAGTATTTTTATCAAATACAGGTGTTGCTTTTATCCATTTATTATTAATATATAATTCACTATAACCATGAAAATAGAATTTATTCGTTCCTAACAAATCAATTGTTTCTTGGGGCACTTTATTATTTCTAATATCTGCCAAATGGACACGCGCTGGAATTCCTACAGTTCTTGCAAACGAGGATAATAAGACTGCTTTTGAAACACAGAATCCATAACCTCTGCGTAATGTAACACTAGCTTTGAAGTTACTCTTAATCATATAAAAAGCACTCATATTATACTTTATTTTATCTCGAACCCAATAAAATAAAGCAATAGCTTTTTCTTTTTCAGTGTCTAGACTTTCAGTAATTTCTAAAGCTTTGTTATTAACTGATTTTTTATTATAATCTAAAAATTCAGTTGGTTGCAAATAAATATTCAAATTTTCCATTATTATTAAAAAAAAATTGTTTTAGAATATTACTTTTTAGATTTTTTAAGAAAGGATCAAATACATCTATAAAAGATATATTTAAATAATTCTATTATTACTTTAAAATCGAGATTATTTCATTAGATTTGTGAAAAAATTTGACTGTTTCTTTATTACTAATTCGCTTTGATCCCTATTATGGTCCAAAAATAGTATTAAGAGCACCCAAATCACTAGATGATAATCTAATCCAAGATATTCCTTCCTTAATTGAACTACAAACTGATGGCACTTTTATTCATATATTTAAAGAAATAAAAACAGCAAATTTATTTTTTAAATTACCAAATAAGTATGCACGAGGAGGTTATGAAAACTTTCTAGTGAGTATAATTACAGAAATTGATAGTACATTGAATTTGATGCTTGCAAAAGAACTTCTTGAAGGTTTTGCTTAATTCAAATCTTTATTTTTTATCTTTCAGCAAAAGATCCTTAATTATGAAATTTTAATCAAAAGATAAATTATGCTAAACCACTTGTTCTTTACATTATCTTTATCTATTAAAAGTAATTCATATATTAGTATGATCTCCCCAAAAGTTATATTTTCCTCGACTTAAAATATGGTAAGGATCAAGCTGACTTTTTATTGCTTTCATCAATTCATAATAATCTTTCTGATATCCTTCTATATCAACCATATATCTACTAAGTATATCACCTTGCATATAAAACATTGCTCCATGCTTAATCAACCTTTCTAAAAGAGATTTCCATAGTTTAAGATTTATTTCTTCGATGATTTTATGTTTTTCACCATTATAATAGCTTGTAAAACTGGAAAATCCGCATGTTAACTCAACATTGTTTCCTTTAACCAGTATAATTGGACCACTTCCGGTAACTGGTCTCATTCCAGTAATCTCTAATATTTTTTGCATATCCTCAGAATGTTGGATATCCCATTGATCAAGATCTTTCATTATCTCTGGATATGAATTTATTGGCACCTTACATTCGGCATCTACAGGATCAAATCCAGGTATTAATCCCCATAAATTATGTGCGATTAACCAATGACCTTGTTCTTCATAATGCCATTTAGCAATATTTCCATCCGAGATTTCTGGTCCAAATTCTTCAGTTTTTTTACTTAACATAATTTTATCCAGTTGTATTACTTTCGATTCTAATTCATCTTCTGAATTTGCTTCAATTGTATAAAAAATTATGCCTCTTTTTCTCTTTAAATTTTCCCACATAGGAAACATTCCATATTCAATTCCTAAAGATACTACTAAATCCATGAAATACATAGTATCATAAACATCGATGCCTTTTTGTCGAATTTCATTCATTATCTGGGCAGAAATATCAAGTGATTTTCGAGGCATTAAAAATGTTTTATAATTAGCAAATTCTGGTTTTGGGAATACGCGCAATGTCACTTTTGTTTTTACACCAAAAATTCCATTGTCACCGCAAAATATACTAGCTAAATCGGATCCATTTCCAAATCTATTAAAAGGAAATTTTGAGTATTTACTTGCTTGAGAGCCTGTTTCAACAATCTCTCCTGTGGGTAAAACTACTTCTAATGAAACTAATTGATTGGTACATGCACCATATTTAGCACATCCCCCTCCTCCCACTGAATGATGTGATATTCCGCCTCCTATAGATGATACCATACCAGATCCAGGACCTAAACATCCAGTATAGAGTCCATAATGACATAAATATTCATTTAATTTTCCCCAAGAAATTCCAGCTTCAACGGTAACAATTAAATTTTCCATGTCCAAATTCAAAATATTATTCATACTTTTGGTATCTAAAACAATACCAGTATTTCCTATAGGTTTACTTCCTCCAAATTCGCAATCACCCCCACCTCGAGGGATCACAGGTATATTTTCTTCATTGGCAATTTTTAAAATTTCAGAAATTTCTTCTGCACTTTTTGGTCGTATAACAAGATCAGGAACACCTTGGAGATTAGAAGAGACATTCCTAGAATAAGCGTGTCGAACATACAAATTATTTGATATCCTTTTTTCAGATACAATTCTTTCTAATTTTTGGTATAATTTTGACATTTTGAATCTCTATAATATTTTACAGTTTAGAAGCAATTAGATCGATTATATCAACAACCTTAATCTTTTCTTTAATATTATCGTCCATTTCTTCATATGCATCCCTTAGATTGCCAATACAAAATGGACAACTTGTCGTCAATATTTGAGCCTCAGTTTCAATTGCTTCCTTTATTCGCTCTTCTGAGATTTTGAGAGCTAAATCTGGAAATTGACTCTTTACTCCACCACCCGCTCCACAACACCAAGCATTATTTCTAGTTCTTTTCATTTCTATAAGATTAATTCCTGGAATTTTTGAAATAACTTCACGTGGGATATCATAAAGGTTCATATGCCTTCCTAGATGGCAAGGATCATGGTAAGTTACTTTTACTTCTTCTTGTTCAATTTTTTTAAAAGGGATTTGGTTATTATTAAGTAAATCTACTAATATTTCTGTAATATGTTTTACTTCAAATGGTAATTCTTCACCTAGTAATTCCGGATAATCTTTTTTCCAAGTTCGATAACATCCCGCACATGCTGTAAACAACGTTTTAGCACCTTTTTTTTCAAATTCTGTAATATTATGCTTAATGATGTCAGTTAAAGATGATTCATCACCAATACGCAATGCAATAGACCCACAGCACCATTCTTCTCTAGTCATTGCGATTTCTTTACCTGCGACTTTCAAAATCTTCATCATACTTCTTAAAGTATTTACTTGTCTTAAAGGCATTGTACAACCACCAAAAAACATTAATTCCCCTTGATCCTTGATTTCAGGAAACTCCTCAATCCAATCAAACTTTTTATTTTTTTCCTCTCCATATGGATTTTTAATTTTATTATTATCCATATATTCAATTAGATTACGATGTCTATCGAGTGGAGCAAAACCAGCTTCAATCAAATCTTTTCGTAATGCATCCCATACCTTAACATGATCTATCCAATTTGATGTGGGAAGAATAATATAAGGATTCTGAGACATATGACACACTTCAGTGCAATTTCCACATTCTGAACATTGATATACCCATTCAGCGAGTTCTTTACTCAAAGGGATTTGACCTTCTAAAATACTCTTGAGAACATTCATACGTCCTCTTGAAAAGTATATTTCAAATCCTTCTTCTTCTTTCGCTTCTTTAACTGGGCATGTTAAATATCTTCCAACTGCGGGTCTAATAGCATAACCACAATCTCCACAACCCATACAACTCATAATAGCTTTCCATTCTTTTTTTAAATTTTCTAATTCACTCACTTTTATATTTCACCCCAAAAATTAAATTTTCCTCTACTTAATATCATTTTAGGATCTAAAATTTTTTTGATAGATTTCATTAAATTATAATATTCTTCTGAATAAGCTCCAATATCAACCATAAAGCGAGATAAATATTCCCCCATCATATACCACTGAGTTCCATGCTTAATCAACCTTTCTAAAAGAGATTTCCAAAGTTTTAAATTCGTTTCTTCAATAGTTTTATGAAATTCATTATCATAATAACCCCAAAAAGTAACAAAACCAGATGTAATCTCTACATTATTTCCGTCAATTAACATTATAGGCCCACTCCCTGAAATTGGACGAATTTTCGTAATTTTAAAAATTTTCTGCATGTCCTCATTATGCTCAACGTCCCATTGATCAATATCTCGCAAAATTTCTGGAAAGGAATTAATTGGACAAAAACATTCAGCTGAGAGTGCTTGCATTGAAGGAAACATCCCCCATAGATTATGATAAAACAACCAATGACCTTGCTCTTCATAATGCCATTTAGCTATGTTTCCATCTGAAATTTCAGAACCTAAGTATTCAGATTTAGTATTTGCAATAATTTTATCCATTTGTTTAATCTTTTCCATTAATTCTATCTCAGAATTTGCTTCTATTGTATAAAAAAAGATACCTCGTTTCTTTTTTAAATGTTCCCATAAAGGGAACATTTTCTGTTGCGAACCAACAGCAATAACTACATCAGGTATAAACATTGCATCATAAACTTCTATTCCATTCCTTCTAATATCAGTCATTATTTGTGCTGCAGTTTCTGCAGATTTACGCGGCATTAAGTATGTTTTATATTCTGCAAATTTTGGTTTTGGGAACACCTGTAATGATACTTTTGTTTTCACGCCAAAAATTCCGTTATCTCCGCAAAATAATCCTGTTAAATCTGGACCATTACCAAATCTATTGAAAGGAAGTTTTGAATATTTATTTGCTTGAGATCCAGTTTCGATTATTTCTCCTGTTGGTAAAACCACTTCTAATGATATTAATTGATTTGTACAGACTCCATATTTTGCACATCCCCCTCCACCTACAGAATGATGAGAAATGCCACCACCTATGGATGCGCTCATTCCAGAACCTGGTCCCATACAACCAGTATAAAGTCCAAAATGACAGAGATATTCATTCAATTTTCCCCATGAAATTCCTGCTTCAACGGTAACAATTAGATTATCTTTATCTAAATTTAAAATATTATCCATTCTTTTCAAATCTAATACAATTCCATTATTTCCAATTGGTTTACTGCCTCCAAATTCACAAATTCCAGCGCCACGAGGAATAACAGGTACATTTTCTTCATTCGCAATTTTAAGTATTTCTGAAATTTCTTGAGCATCCCGTGGTCTTATCACAATATCAGGAATCCCTTGTAAAATAACATCTACATTCCGAGAATATGCATGCCGAACATAAATATCATTAGAAATATATTTATCTGTAACAATTTTTTCTAACTTTTGATAAATATCTGACATTTCTGTACTCTCTTTATATATTTTTATAAAAACAATTTATAATAGAAACGTTAAATTACTTAAATATATTCCAATTAAAGGTAAAGTGATACATTCATAAGGAACCCATAGATCTAAATATATATGGAGTTAAAGGTGTAAGAAATTTATTATCGAGGATACATTTTAATACGTTTAAAGGTAATTGGTACAGAATGGAAAGTCGTTGATAAATTAATTAATTTAAAATCTACTGAACCAGATGAGGATTGGAAAATCACATATGCCACGCCAATATACGGAGGTTGGGATGTAATGGTTGAATGTTCTTTTTCTAAGTTAAGAGATATAGATAAAATTGTTACTTTTTGTAGAATGGATAAAGATCTATCACAGTGGATAGAAGAAACGAC
>JBHLOG010000272.1:0-2991 GCA_048940765.1 Promethearchaeota archaeon
ATAGGTAAATGGGACATAATCTCTGAATATCATCGAATTGACTGGCTTAAAGCTGGACATAATGAAGAAGAAGCAAAGATTCATGGTATTGTGATTGCTATCGTCGGATATCAAGCACGCTTAGGAAAAGAACCTCAGAAATATAAATTAGAACAAAAAGGAAAGGAAAAAGGTGTATCCATAACCCATAGAAAGCAAGAAAAATGGATAACAACTAAGGAATTCGATAAAATTATTAAAAAAGTTGGTGAAAAATATTATGAAAGTGTTTTCTCTCCCGCAATAGAGAATCTCTATAATAAAGGTTACTCTTATGATGATGTAAAGAAAGCAGTTGAAATCCCATCAAAAATAGGAGCCAAAATAACTTTAGATAAATTTTTACCCTTTCTATAACACCTCATGTGCGATTAATAATCCAATATTCCTAAAATTAATTTAGGGATATAATTGAATAAATGACGTAATAGGAAAGAAAACTATACCTAAACATATAATAAGAATATTTTTGAAAATTAGCATAATTAAGGAAAAAATAAAAGATTCTCCAAGTTCCTTTTTATATACAATCTTGAGTATGAATGTCGCCAAAATACAGTCTATAATTATGATTATAACATTAGCTATCAAAAGATAATTTTCGAAGTCAACTAAGAGAATGTCATTTAATATATATATAGGTAATTCAATAATTAACAAAAGTAAAGAATAATAAATTAAACTCCAAATAGACACAAAAATATAAGCATTTTTATATGAGTTATCCCATCCTTTCCTCTCAGCCAGATATTTTGCAATTATCGTATCAATAATTAATAAAATTATATTGAATTCAAGATAGTTAAATATTAGAAATGGTAAATTTGACATTTTTATTTTAAGTCTAATTTTTTAATTAAAAAAAAACAATATCTGCATTTAAATGATATACTGAAGATTATTGTAATTTTACTCGAATTTTTTGTAAAGAATTACAAAGTTGATGAAATATTATTTAAATATGAATTATTCTATTCTCAATCATAAAATATTTTAGATAGTTTTGTAAAAATAATCTTATAATGACAATTTCCGTTCACGATTTCATTAATAAATACCAATTGGATAATTTTAACGAAATTCTTTTGTTAGAAGGAGAAAAAAAAGTTGAATTTTACAATGATTTTGATAGAATTTTGAGATCAATCTGTAATATATTTGAAAAAATATCAAATTTAATGTCTCTACGAGGAGGGCAAGTTTTATTGGGTCTCGCTAAATTAAAAAATTCAGATACTATTATTAATAAATCAGATGTTCAGAAGTGTTTAAACATAGATAGATTTGAAAAGTTATTACATGCTTTTGAATATCTTGAAGACCAGAATTATATAAGGGTTCAAAGAAAGAATCCAAAATTTCATGTTGTAGAGTTAAATGAGAAGGATAACCCTGACTTAAAAATCTTCAAAGAAATAATCCAAAACTTTTGGATTTCTCCTCAAGAGCAAAAAATAAAATTCCAAAATTGGAGAGGAAAAAAAGATTCATGAATAATAAAACTCTAAAATCCAGATTAAGTTTTGAAAGTCATACAGATATAATAAAGTCTTTACGTATAATAAAAAAAGAATATATCAGGAATTCAATAAAAGTTTATTTTTCTTTAATTTTCATAGCTGGAGCATATTTCATCTATTTTATATTCCTTCTACAATTTTTTCCCGATATCTCAAATACTTTTGTGATAGATCAAATCACAGCATGGAGTTTTTTAATTCTATATCTTTTATTTCGTTTTTTCATTTTAAGTTATATAAGGTTTTCTCCAAGCTTAATTCAATACTTGAAAGATGAGATAAATAACTTAGGTTTTGATTTAAAGAAGAAATACAAGATTAATATGAGCTTCTTTTTATTTAATAGTTTTTCTATACTTTTTTTTTTGATTTCATATCTGCTTATAATGTTTATAGACGATTTTAATCTCAAGATTTTAATAATAAGAATTTTAATAATTTATTTCTTTATCAGTTTATCATATCCAATTATTAGAGGTCTTATGCATGATAAATTCATTGTAAAATTAAAAAATGGTTATTATATTCAATTTCATTTACAGTTCAGAATTATTAAACCTAAAGGTTTGGAACCTCAATCAATTAAAATTTTTTTGTCTTCGAATCGTTTGGGTTATAAATTTAATAATGAAAAAAAGATAATATATAACAATATTACGGAAACAAGGTGGCTTCCCAAGAATGGAAGGAAAACTTTTCCAATTTTCTCGCTTAACCCATGCTTATATTTTCATGAATTTGCTATTCCAATTAATTTTCAAACTCAATTCTTTAATTTGGTTGAATCAATTAGAGATTGGGATCTTAAATATAAAAAATAATAAAGTTAGTATTTCTAAAAGAGATTCAACAATACAACCTCTAAATATAAGAACCACAGTAGAAAAGAACTTAACATAAAATTATATAAATCAAATATCATAACTTTAATATTGCAGCTTGGAAATCTTTAGGTTCTCTCTATTATGAAAATAAAAAATTCAAAAATGTTAGAAAGGCATACAAGCATGCTATTAAGCTCGATTTCAAAGATTTCGAAGCATGGTACAAAATGGTACTTATTTTTTATGAACAAGGAAATTTGAGTAAAAATATTAAAACAAATGCTCGAAGCTTAAGAATTAATCCTCAATTTGAACCAGCCTTAAAACTACATGAAAAATTATTATCTTCTAAATAATACTCCTATTAGGATTGAAATATAAAAGTCAAATCTAATCACTTTTCTTCTCAAAAATTATATGAACTTACCCAAAAAACATCCTTGGGTAAAAATCTTATAAAAGAAATAGAAATTAATTAAATAAAATTACAATATACTTTTAATTTTTTTTGCTAATTCCTGAGCATCAGCCTCGGAACTCTCAAGAATCTTGAACATTTCTTTAGGGGCAACTATTAATGCCGCATCGATAAGCTTTTGGAGCCCAAT
>JBHLOG010000273.1:0-2985 GCA_048940765.1 Promethearchaeota archaeon
ACAATATTCAATCTATTTAAGAAATCAGTCGAAGATAATAATAAATTTAAATTCTTTCCTGAAAGATATGTAAAAAACCCACCTTTTCCATTTGGATCTCCAAATAAACAAATTGGTTTTCGGAGTGAACTTCATTTTCTACAACAGCTTATTAAACGTAATCAAAACATTGTAAAATTTGATAATAGATATAACGGCAGAATAATAATTTTAGACCGAACCCCTATGTGTGTTTTAATATATTCCAAGAGCTTGAATTTAAAAGAAAAAGATTATAATCTTATTTTAGACACATATAACTCTATTGACTGGAAAGAGAATTATATTTTTTACTTATATGCTGAACCAAATACTATTTTGAAAAGAATTATTCAGAGAGGTTCTCTAGATAAAATCAGAAGGGAATGGAATGAGGAAGATAAAGATTACTTGCTAACTATTCTTTCATATTACAAACAATTTCTATTACCTAAAAAGAATGTTTTTATGATTGATACAGAGAATTTAGTTCCAGAAGAAGTAATTACCAAAATGATGGATTTAATTACAGAAATATCAGGTTATTCTTTCGAAAAATTTGATAAATCTATTCCAGCTCAATCAAATATATTAAAATTTTTAAAATAAAGTAATGATAAAATATATTAAAATGAACTTTATATTAATATATAAATCTATACTAAAAAATACTTTTTTAAATTGATATTCCACCAAGGAGGGAAAGTAATTGTCTTCAATGGCAGAAGATATTCGTAATAAAATAATGTTAGTTTTAAGAGAAGAAGAAAATAAAACTGATTTAGAAAATCTTGCTGTATTATCTCGTGTAGGAATGAAAGTTGCTAGCTCAACTTCTTCAGAATTAGATGCTGACGCGACTTCTGCTTCAAGTACGGCTTTAATTGATTTAGGACTAAGATTGAATCAAGCCACTGTTCATGGAGCTTTAACAGAAATTGTTTTACACAATACATCTGGTTATAGTATTCTAATGGCAATTAATGATGAGTACATCGTTTTTGGAGGTCTTAGAGCGATTTATCATATTGGTTATTATTTGGGATATTTAAGAGCATTAGCAAGAAAATTGAATAGATTTATTTCGGGTGATAAAGAAACAGAAATGATGCTTTCCCTTGAAGAATCCGAAATTGAGAAGATTGAAGAGCAAAAGGTAGAAGAAGTTAGTGTTAAAATAAAGCCATCAATGGCACAAGACAAAGCAGCCTTAGATGATTTATTAGGTTTTTTGGATAATTGGGAAAAAGAAGATGAAGAATTTGAGGAGCTTGAAGCAACAACTGAAAGCGGGATTGTTTCAATTCCAAAATCAGTTGGTCTTGGAATTGATAAAGAAGTAAAAGGAATTTCTGAATTTGAAACTTCTCAGATCTCTAAAAGTTTAGCTAGTGAAATTCAATCTGATTTTGAAGTTTATGAGGATGAAGTTCCCCCTATCCCTCTTGATGATTATACTCCCATGGAAATTGAAGATGAACCTGTTTCTGAACAAATTTCAGAGGTTCCTGAAATGATTCCCCAAACACAAGAACCTATTGGGGATTTAACACCATCTGATGAATTGCCGTCATTTGAGGAATTGACTCCACCAGATTTTGATTCGGAGGTTTCAGCATCTGAATATGAAACTGAATTTGTGCTAGAAGAAGAATCTGAAGCATTAGGTTCCGTTTTAAAAGATCTCGGCTGGGATCAAGAAGATTAAACTAACTGTTTAGGTTTAATTCTTCAATTAAGCTTGTTTTGCGAATCTTTACTAATTTAAATAAATATTTAAATAGAGTATTCTCTAAACTATATTTATCCAAATTTAACCATTAAAAAATAAAAAATTAATAAAATTAATTCGTGTATCATTATGAGTGAAACCGAAGAAATTAGAAGGGAAACAACAAACAAATCCCGGAAAATCTTATATGGTTCTCCTAGATTAAGTACCTCAATAGTACTTGGTATTGAAGGATGGGCTTTACTCACATTATATACAAGCGGATATGGATTAGAGCCATTTCTAGCAGGATTTTCAATAGCGATGGGGTATTTAACTATTGCACTCTGTCAATTTCTGTTTGGTTGGCTAAGTGATGCGAAATATACACGTTGGGGCAGAAGAAAACCATACCTTATAATTTTTGCTCCTATATTAGCAATTTCCACAATTTTTTTACTGTTACCCGCTTTAGTTATTGATCTAACAGATAAAAAGACATTATTTCTGTGGATGTTGATATGGGAAATTATGTTTCGAATGAGTTATTCTGTAACTACTCCATACCAAGCATGGATGGCAGAAATATTTCCTGTAAATGAAAGGCCAGAGGCATCTCAATTTCAGAATTACTTTAACTGGATTGGTAATACTACTATGGCTATTTTTTCAATGCTTATTTTAACTAGTTATATAGATGATATAGAGGAAGCGGGAGATGTAAATATCGCTATTCCCCTTGACTTTTTAATACCCATAATATTCTTTGGAGTTCTAATAGTCCTATTGTTTTATTTTATTTCATTTAAAATCCCTACAGAGCCTCATTATAAAATTAATACAAATTTAAGGGAAAATTTAAAGACAATTATCAAAAATAAGAACTTTATGTTAATAGTTTTAATGATAGGGATTTCAGGGTTAGGTTGGTCGATGTTAAGTACAGGAATGTTGAAATATCTTAATGATGCCTTAAATCTCGGATTATTAGATTATGCTATTGCTGCAGTATGTTTACTTTTGACTATTTTCATCTTTCTATTTATGTGGCGAAGATCAATAGAGAAATTAGGTAAAAAAAAGACATTATTATATGTTTTTCTTTTAGCAGTAATTACACTTCCAATAACATTCCTTAGCCTAATTCCAATGAAATCTTATTTAGTGGTCGGAATAATTTTTATAATTTTAGTTGCAACAAGTTTAGCCGGTTGGTATTTATTTCCATATATAGTTTATGCAGATATAGCTGAAGA
>JBHLOG010000104.1:0-12193 GCA_048940765.1 Promethearchaeota archaeon
TTCCTCACATTGAGAATCATTTGGCAGTAGAGCAGTTTGAAGAAATTTCGAGTAATTTAAAAGTTAAAATAGCCGCATCAGAAGCTCATACCAATAGTGTAGTTAAAAGATTTAAAAGTATTTCAACTTTAATGTATAGAACTTTTCAAAATGAAGATTTGATTGTGTTAAAAAGTGATAATAACCAGTTAATTATAGGGATAATACTAGATTCAAATGATATTATGAATGATTTCATTGGATGTGCCGTTACTTTTGAACCTTTAATAAAAATATTAAATCCAATATTAAATAGTATATGGGAAAATGCCTATCCAGATACATATCATGCTACTCAAGTTACTGTTGAAAAGACCCCTAAAATACTTACTTATGTTAAACCGATAGTTAAAGCAAAAGTCCAATCTGCAAAATTAGTACAAAAGCCGCCTCAAGAAATAGAAATAGAAAAAACAAAACCGAAAATTATAGTACCTACCCAAATTCAGGAAATTCCAAAGGTTGATAAAAGATATATTAAAAAGGTAAAGAAAGAAACTCCTATTCCCTCCAGCATTAAACCTCAAATTACAGATTTAAAACAAAGATTACGAGAAAAAATAAATTTTGTATCAGCAGCTAAGCCTAAAGCTGGTGATGATGCAGCAATAGAAATAAATACTGCGTTTGATAATTTAATTCAAAGATTAGACAGTCTTAAAGGAGATCAGTTTGGTGATGAACTACAGAATATCGCTGATCTAATTTTAGAGAAAAAAGGATTCTCAATTACCCTACATAAAATAAGAAGTATTATTAATAAATTTAAAGAAAAACTGAGCTTATTGGATCAGAATGATAAGAAAGAAATCATAGAAGAGATTGAAAGTTGGAAACAAAAATTATTTTAAATGAATTGCTTTTTGGGTAGTTCTATTTAGTTTATTAATTAAGATTGATGTTTTATTTCTCCCCTTCTCATGAAGTGAAGCAAAAATCCCCTAATAATAACCACAAAACCTAGAATAAATGATCCTAAGAAGAAAATAGATATTATAATAGAAACTAAAAAATTTGGGTTCATTATGCCAATAATTCCTAGAATTGGACAAAGAGGGGCCAAAAACAGAAAAAGTAAATAAAAAATTTTATCTTTCTCCCTCAAATGAATATAAGTAGTAATATTAAACCATGCAAAGAGTATCATAAATATCGAAATTACTAAGGAAGAAATTTTTAAAAAAGGATAATTGAGACTGCCCTTAGCGAAAGCATAGAAATAATTGGTATAAAAATAAGTAATGAGGAGTAATGCAGTTACAGGCGTAGGAACTCCTGTGTATCCCGAAGATTTTACTACATTAAAGCGTGCTAATCTTAACATTGCTCCAATTGCAAAACAAATTGCACCAATTATAATAAATAGATCTAAAATATCTCCAGTTTTAAAAGATTGATACGTTAAAATTGCAGGTGCAATGCCAAATGTTAAACAATCACTTAAGGAATCTAATTCACGACCCATTTCGTTTATAGTTTGAGTTTTTCGAGCAATATAACCATCTATCGCATCTGTACCTAATGAAATGGATATTAAAAAAAATCCTAATGATAAAAATGCACGACTCCCGATACATGCACAGACTAAAGCTATAATGCCGAGAGTGGTTCCTACAAGGGTAATGTAGTCTTTATGTTTTAATAATTTTGGAATGCTCGTATTTGACATTCTGCGTTTTTATTTATTTTATATTAATAATTATTAAACCGTATTCAATTAAAACATTTTCATGAGAAGAAAATTATTGGGATGTCTACCCGAAAGTTAATAAGACTATACTATCTATTTAACATTGTTAAATAGATAGCAAAATATAACAAAATTATAAAAAATTAAGGTGGAAATAATGCCATATTGTGCAAGTTGTGGGGCTGAAATAAAAGATTTAACTCAAAATTTCTGTGAACAATGTGGTTCACCAATTCCAGCGAGTGTAAGACAAAGTCAACCAGCTGCTACTCCAACTAGAACAACACCAACTATGCCTTCAGGTATAGAATCTTATCACCGATCAGGAGGATTGTTTGATCTTAACCGAAATTATTATATTTTGAAAGAAAAATACTGGGATTGGGGTTCTGGCGATATACTCGACGAAAAAAATCAACCCATTGGAAGAATGAAAAGAGTTATATTAAGCATTAGGCGTAGGGTAGAATTACAAGAACTTGATGGCACAATTTCAGCAACAATTCACTCTAAAATCATATCTGCTCGTGGAGCTCAAGATTTAAAAGATCCTCAAGGAAATTTAATAGCCCGTATCAAGAAGAAAATCTTATCATTCTTCAGGCCTGTGTTTTATCTCGAGGATCCTAATGGAAATCAATGGTTCCGTGCTCAAGGTAAGTTTATGGGGTTTAGTTTCAAAGTTTATGATGTTACCACTGGTAATGTCGTTGCCGAGATAGAAAAAGCCGATAAGTGGAGAGATGTTTTCTTAGGGGGGCTGTTCGACTTTAAAGACACTTATGCTTTAAGAATACTTGATAATGAAACCGATAGAAGGATTCTTTTAGGTTTTGTTCTGTCAATAGACAACGTCCTTCATGACTACTAATTTTAAATTTTATTTTTAAATAAAATTCTTTTTCTCTTAGTTTTCAGCATTTAATTTCATAATAAAACTTTTAGAAGGAGGTTTGCTAAAAAGAAACATATTTATTAATTCTTCTCTAAAAGTTTCATCTACTTCAGCTATTTTTAACATTTTAGAAAAATTTTTTCCTTGTTTTTCAAAACAAAAATCCACTAGTGAGAGAGTTAATTTTAAAGTTCTGGTAATTTTTTTGATTATCGAATTAAATTTATAATTCTTTAAAGTATTTCGAGAAATATTTTCAACTTCAAATGCGTTAATTGCTGTCTCAGCAGCTATCTTACCAGAAACTATACTTGAACATATTCCTTCTCCACTTATAGGTGAAACGAAACCCGCATTATCTCCAATAAGCATTATATTATCGCCATATAGACTTTTCTCAAGGACTCCCTGACTTGGTAATGGATATCCACCCTCCCAAATTTTTTTATAACTAACTTTTGGAAGATAATTTTTCACATTTGGATCATTCAAAAATTGCTTATAGATTTGGTTTAAATCATATTTTAAAATATGCTCTCCTATTATACCACAGCCAATGTTAAATAGGTTATCCTCAAGAGGGAATATCCACCCATAGCCTTTATATGACTTAAAAAAAAGAGACATAATGTCTTTATCAAGATTATTCTCGCCTTTCAAAATAGCACATTTTGCAATCCCAATTTCTTCTATTTTCCATTTATTTTTTAATCCTGACCTTATCGCTAATTTAGAGCTCATGCCATCTGCAATTATGATAATCTTTCCCTTAAATTCTTTTATACCCGAAGGAGTCTTCGTTTTTATTCCAATTTTACGATTTTGGTGTGTAATAAAATCAAAAGATAAGTTTCTATCAAATAATTCGGCACCTGCATCAACAGCTATATCTCGAAGAATATTATCAAACTTGAGTCTATCAACAGTTATTGAATAATCTACGAGATCTCTCCATCTATACTCAAAACTATGAAAGTCAGCTGAATATATTTTGATTCCATTGATGTGATGAAAATTTAACTTTCGTATTTGAGGATAATACTTAAAGATACTTGAGTTAACGGCACCTCCACATGGTTTACGCCATGTTGTGTCTTTTTCGATTAATGCAACTTTAAATCCATTCTTGGCTAACACTTCTGCACATTTGCAACCTGCGGGACCAGCACCAGAGATTATAGCATCAAACATTTTTTATTTCCAAATTATAAATCGAAATGTTAGTTATTTGAAGAAATCTCTGAAAAAATTAATTAAATTAAGAATAACTAAATTTTTGAGAATATAATTCACCACTATTAAATAATCTAAATAAAAAAAGATTTCGATTTTTTTTTTTTGATTTAGTTTGAAATAAAAATCATATATTTTACTTAAAGATAGATATAAATTTTAAAAAACTACTATTTATAATAAATTTAAATTAACAATAAGTAATTTTAAATTTTAAGTAATAAATTTCGAAAATTAATCAATAAATATATCAAATTATCATAGAGTTATTCCCTTACTGAACTAAAATGACAGATTATGAACATTTTATGGTTTATGAGTTGGATGATTCTGGGGAGAGGTTAAAATTAAATATAGAAGAAGCACAATTAGAAGAAAGTTTACATCCAGAGCAAGTTTTAGTAATAGTTAGAGAAGATTTACGTCGAATCTTTATTTGGAAAGGTGGAAAGTCTCCTGTGCGAAAACGTTTTATTAGTTCAAGAGTAGCCCAAATACTTCAAGAAGAATTAATGAAAGATTCGAGATATCATCGATGTAAGATTGTATCTGTAGATGCGGGAGATGAACCCTCAGAGTTCTTAAATGCGTTTGGATTAGAATCGATGGTAGTAACTGAACGATTAGCAGATATGCGATATATCAGGAATATTGAACGAGAGAGAATGGAGCAGGCAACAATTACAGATGTGTCTCCAAAAACAACAACACTACAATCAGAAGATGAATATTTTTCACCTGCTTTACAAGATACAAGTAATAAAATTGTAGTTTCATCATACGCTCGAACTGTTTCTTCACCAAAAGTTGGAACTTATAAACAACCTATGGTACAGCCATCGACAATGAGTAAAGCGATTGGATTATCAGATGAACAAAAGCAGATAATAAAAAATAAAATTTTAAAAACTGATGTTTCTAATGGTTATAAACGCCTAAATCTTATTTTAGGTCATTCACTTTACGCTGCAGTTTCAAAAACCGCTGAAGTGTTTGGAAAAGAAGTTGAAGAAACCGATTGGGAACCTGTTAAAAAAGTTCCTAAAGACATGTTAGAATTAGATCATCATGTATTAAGAGTATATTTCGATGAAAAAAAGGGTATTGTAGAAGCTGTAGAAGTATTAGAAAAAGAAGATAATTCAAAAAACAAAACAAAAGCAAAAGAAACAGACTCTTCAAGAGAAAAAGTAGATTTTAATTCTATGACAGTAAAAGATTTAAAAGCTTTTGCCGAAGAAAATAAAATTGAATTACCGAGTAGTGCAAAAAAAGCTGAAATAATAGAGATATTAGAGCAAGCTAATCAGAAAAAATCAAGTGGTCTAAGGCAATTACCAAAAATCCCAAATAATGACGATTAATATTTAAATGATTAAAAAATGCAATTAATTTTAATATAATATCTTATCCTGCTAAAATGAATAAATTGAAAAAAATCAAATATCCTTAAGAGATCATTTTATCTTCTGAAATATCTTCTTTTTTAGGTTTATCGTTTTCTTTTTCCCTACTCTCTGGTTTTCCCTCATCAAATTCTTTTGGTTTAACCTTTTTTTTAATCTTTTTCAAACCTTCAATCGCTTCTTTTCGTACTAAAGCGCTTTCATCTTTAAGTGCTTTAGTTAATGCGCTCAAACTATACGGATGATGTAAGTCACCTAATTCATCTGCCGCTTCTTTTCTAACATTTTCATTAGGATCATTTAATAGAACATAGGTTAGAACACCTAATATTTTTGTATCTCCAAAATCCCCTAGTGTATCTATTGCTTCTTTTCTCACTTCTGGATCAGGATCGGTGATAGCAGTTACCGCTAACTCTCGTGATATCTCATCCCTGCCAATTGGTTCGATCTCACTTAGGTCAACTCCACAATATTTACAAAAATTATGCGAAATTTTAATATCTCGACCACATGCGGGACATATTCTACGAGTACTAAAATTAATAACCTCTCTTTTAGGTTGTGTTGGTGCCTGTTTTACCCTATATGGATTAACATTTGGATCTGGTCTAAATCTTCTATCTTTTCCCATAATAATTCTTAGAAAAAATTAATTCATTATTATGAATAATATTATTCTTCTTTTTAATTTTAATTTAATTGATAGAATAATAGAAAAAAAAGAAAAAAAAAATATTAAGCAATAGTAATATCCTTATTTAAATAAACATCTTGAACAGCGTTTAAAATTTTTATACCTTCTGGAGTGGGTCTTTTAAAAGCTTTACGTCCCAAAATTAAGCCCATACCACCAGATCGCTTGTTTACAACAGCAGCTCTTACTGCATCTTGAAGATCGCTCCCACCAGATTCACCACCAGAATTAATAAGACCTGCTCGTCCCATATAGCAATTAGCAACTTGATATCTATTCCAATCAATATCATTATCTGGAGCAAGTTTTTCGTAAACAAGTTTATCTGTTTTACCAAATTTAAGATCTAAAAATCCTCTGCTGAGGGTAGATAGTTTTTGCTTTATAATGTCCGCTTCAATTGTGACCCCAAGATAATTAGCTTGGCTTTCTAAATCATTAGCTGTGTGATAATCTTTTCCCTCTTTTATGAATTCTTCTTTATTTCTTAAATAGCACCAAAGTACGCATACTAATCCTAACTCATGAGCATATCTAAAAGATTCACTAATTTCTTGAATTTGGCGTCTTGATTCAATAGAGCCAAAATATATCGTAGCACCTACAGCTGCTGCGCCCATATCCCATGCTTGATCAACATTCGCAAACAATGTTTGATCAGAAAGTTCTGGTTTTGTTAAGAGTTCATTATGATTTATCTTTACAATGAAAGGGATTTTATGAGCATATCTCCTTGAAACAGCACCTAATACACCAAGAGTTGATGCAACTGCATTGCATCCCCCATTAATTGCTAGTTTAACAATATTTTCTGGATCAAAATATGAAGGATTCACAGCAAAACTTGCTGAAGCAGTATGCTCAATACCCTGGTCAACTGGTAAAACTGAGAGATACCCTGTTCCTGCTAATCTTCCGGTTTGATTAAATAATCGTTCCATATTATTCAAGACAAGATTATTTCTATCCGTGTGTTCAACGACTCGTTCAATAAAATCTGGTCCTGGTTGATGTATCATTTCCTTAGGTATTCCTTTGCATGTATGATTCAATAAATTGTCTGCATCAGGTCCTATTAAATTTTTAATTTCTGTTAAATTCATGTTTCATCATTTAATTTACATTTAAATTAAAATTAATGAAAAAGTAAGATTTCTTAAAATAAAATATTTTTCTTTTAAATCATATTTAAATAATTCATGTGTAGAGAAGAATTAGGTAAGAAATATCCAAAAGAATTATTCAAAATTATTGGTTCCATTAAAAAATTCTTTTAATAGTTGAGATATAAGATTATAATTACTAGAATGAACTTTAGGAGTCCCACTTTCCATCTTCAATAATATTTTTCTCTTCTCTTTTCCTTTAGATTCTAATTTTATTGTCAATTTTTTGGATTCATATTTAGTATTTCTATTTTTTAATGGCCTTTCTCCCTATAAACTATCAATTCTATCTGCTATTTCCTTCTTATTATCAAAAGATTTTGTTTTGGAAGGATTTACTAATTTCGGGGTCTCCATTTTCTTTTCACTTAGAATAATGATTATTTAACTTTTATATTAATTACTCTAAATCCAATTATCTAAAGTCCCTTTATATTATCAAATAAATAATTCATTGATTATTAGAGAAAAATTTTTCTTTTCATTTTCTTTTACTAGTCCATGTCAGATGAGTTTGATTTCAAGAATTTTAAAACTATGGAAGAATTTAGTAAGTCAGTAGAAGGTACTAGATATTTACATGATTTATACTTAAAAGCAGTTAATCATCCAATCAGACGAGAAATCTTAGAAATAGTTAATAAATCAAAAAAGATCTTAAAAAGAGATTTATACAATATGTTATTGGAAAATAAAACGATAGTGGATGAAAATATGTTTAATTATAACATGGATTTTTTAATCAAAGCTTTTTGTGTTAAGTCTGGAAAAGACGAAGTAAGTGGTGAAATTATTTATGAAATTACTCAAAGTGGGAAGGTAATTGAATACTTAGAGTAATTAGAATTGAAATAATTTAATTATTCTAGCACATTTTTATAACAATTACAACAAGGAACGCCCAGATGCAGATTTAATTTTGTTAATCTCCTCCTTTTTAATGTCATTAGTCGAATTAACTCTTCTATTAACGATTTTTTATTATCATCAAAAAATAGTTGTTTCAAATTAAAATAATGGTTAAAATTTCCACAAATTGGGCATGTTGAATAGAATTTAATAAATTTTTTGAATACTTTTTTTTCTGAGTCTGACAATTTCTTCAATTTTAAATCAGGATTACTTTCAATAATGGTTTTTAGGTTATTTAGCTCATTCAACATGGAATCTCTTAAGAGATTAGAAGTATTTCTATGTAAATTTTCATTTCCATTTATCAATATCTCTGAATTATCGAATTTGTCGATATATTCAGCTGCTTCATTGAAGAACCGTAATTCTTTTTTATTTATTTTATCCTGCATTCAGAAAAACAAAATAGATTTTTTTAAATATCTAAAAATAAAATTAGATAAGCATTCTAAAAAATTTTATTAGAATAATTTGAAATATTTTTCTTTTCGGTTGAATAGATCATTTTTGTTTTGTGTTGATTGTCTTCTAAAATTAATAATTCTAGAAGGAGCAAAATATTCAAAGTCAAACTCAACATTTTCACCTTCCTTTTTACCTGGTATTGGCATTAGTCGAGCAGTTAATGGTTTATTTAGCGTTATGGAAATAGTACAAACATCCAATAAGATATAAAACAATTCTTTTTCCGAAATATCACCAGGTAAGGGCACAACATCAAGACCCGCCCCACACATAGTAGAGTATAATAAAAGTGAATCTAAATTATATCTATTTTCAGATAATCTTTGGGATAAAGTAAAATCCTCTAATACGGGTTGCATGAAGCCTGAAAATCCTATTATCTTCTCTTTATTAGCGGGAATTGCATTTTTTAATAAAGCTATTCCTGTTAATGTTCCATTGGCTCCAAAATACTCGATTCCTAATTTTTCTATAGCAGTTCCAATACTTTTTTCGATTGTTGGAAATGGAGCAGGTGTTAAATCGATTCCTTTGAATTCTATCTCAAAATTTCTCGCTACTGTTTCAGATATATTAGTTAAGTTATCATAGATCTCATTAAATTTAGCTAATAGATTAAGCTGGGCATCTTTCAATGATTTGCTTTTTTCAAATACATTTATAACTTCATCTGCCATTTCTAAAGCTAAAGAAAAAGCAGGTTTTTCTGAAAAATGATAGGATGCTGGAAAGAAGGGGACATTAGGTTTAATGTTAGCAGATATACAAAATTGTAAATTCTTAAATGGATCAGGTTCTGATAAATCTTTTATTATTTTAGCACCTGATTTCAAGGCATCAATATTTATTCCATTTTTGGTAGATGCAACTGGTAAAGATGTGAAAAAATTACTATTATTTGTAATAAACTGGGGAACCTCATCTAATAAAAGTTTCTCGAAAATTCCTAATTCTTGCATTTCGTTTGCTAACATCATACAGCAAGCAAAATATCTAATCCCATAATCTTTAAATATATCCTGCAAAAAACTCAATTGATTATTAATGTCTAGTAACGTTTCTTTTAAGTTTTTTTCATAAAACAATTTATTATCATAACTAAATAAAGGTTGAGAGGCAAATCTTTTAGTATCAACAGCAATGCCGATTTCTTCTAACTTACTAATTAACTCATCATAAAATGAAGAAAAATTTGATAATTTATTTTGTAAAAATGATAAGATAGCTTCATTCTTATATAAAAAAGGGATAATTTGTCCGATAGTAATAGCCCTTACTCTCATAATAAGATCATAAAATTATTATTTTGAAATTAAAATACGCAACCTATAATATAATAAAAAATATCTATTAATAAGGTTTATAAGAGAGACATTAAAAAATATTTAATTTTATTTTAAGTAAATCATTATTAATTTAAATTAAATTGAAGAAATCCTAAATTTCATCCAATTTAGCTTTATCTTTTAATTCTTCTTTAAAAGAAGGTGGTTTTAGATATTCATCTGGTCGAATTGGACCTAGTTTATCCAATTCTTCTTTAAATTCTTTAATGACTTTTGCGTATTTTTCTCCTTCTCCAGCTGATATGCTAACAATTTTAATACGATTTTCATTAATATTTGCTTGGTTTAACATCTCTCGAATACTATCATACCTTGTTTTGGCTTTATTAAAACCAGTATCATAATGACAATCTTGGGGATAACATCCCGCAATTAAAACACCGTCAGCACCTTGAAAGAAACTTTCAAATACTAAAGATGGATTAAGCATTGCCGTACACATAACATGGATAGGTCTCACATTTGTAGGATAAGTAATTTTACTTGTCCCTGCAAGATCAGCACCCACATAAGAGCACCAATTACATAAAAATGCTATAATTAATGGGCTTTCTTTTTTTTCGCTTAGAATCGTCTTAATTTGAGTAGAAATTTGCTCTCGCTTGAATCCTGGAATATAAAGAGCATCATAAGGACACATTGCAACACAAGCTCCACAACCTGAACAATTTGCATTTATAATTTTTAATTGATTATTTTCAATTTTCAAAGCATTATAACCACAAATATTCTCACATAATCTACACAGATCACATTTTTCTTTAATTAGATACACTATATGAGGTTCCAACTCTACTTTTCCTTTTGAAATCAAAGCTATAGCTTTGCTAGCAGCACTTTCTGCCTGGGCAATACTACTTGGTATATCTTTAGGACCCTGGATTGCTCCTGCTAAATATATCCCGCTTACTAGTGTCTCAGAAGGCTTAATCTTTAAATGCTTTTCTAATAAGAATCCATAAGGGTCTTGAGAAATGTTTAATATTTTACTTAATTCATCGGTTCCATTTGCAGGTTCAATACCTACTGCTAAAACTACTAGTTCCGTCTTATTTTCAAATAAAGAGTCTTCAATAATATCTTCACCACGAACTATCAATTCATGTGAGGTATCACTCATCAGTATTGCAGAGATATTGCTTTTAATAAAGCGTATTCCAAATACTTCACGTGCTCTATTATAAAATTCTTCGCAATTTTTACCAACAGCTCTTATATCTGTGTAAAAGATATTAATTTCGATATTGGGATAATCTTTTTTTAAAAGAATAGCTTGCTTTATGGCTTCATTGCAACAAACTTGACTACAATATTCATGATGGATTTTTTTATTTCGAGAACCAACACATAAAACAAATGAAACTTTTTTAGGAGGTTCACCATTAGAAGCTCTCACGACTTTGCCGTGGGTTGGTCCATCATTATTAAGCAATCTCTCCATTTCCATTGTAGTAATTACATCTGGGTATTTTTCATATCCATATTCTCCTAATAATGATGGATCAAAAGGTTTTAGACCGGTTGCTACAATAATTGAACCTACTTTAATATTGAGAATTTTTGGCTTTTGATCAAAATCAATAGCATCCCTATCACCACATGCTTGAGCACAGGCTTTACAACCAATACAATAATCTTCTAATATGTTTGGAAATAAAGGTATTGCTTGAGGATACGGAATATCTATTGCTTTTCTTGGATAAAATGTATCTTCTACATCAATAGGGCATACATCTCGGCAAATATCAAAACAACCAACACAATTTTCCTCTTTTATAAATCGAGGATTTTTTTTTATTGTAATCTCAAAATTTCCGATATAGCCATCCACTTTTTCAACTTCAGAATAAGTTAGGAGCTCTATATTTAGATTATCATTTACTTCAGACATCATAGGACCTAAAATACAAATTGAACAATCCAAGGTGGGAAAAGTTTTATCAAATAGCGCCATATGACCTCCGATTGTTGCATCTCTTTCAACTAAATATACTTTATTACCCGCATTAGCAATTGTTAAAGCAGCGCTTATTCCTGCGATTCCACCACCGATAACTAAAACTGAAGGCTCTATATCTGAATATTGAACTTCGAGGGGTTCAAGAAGCTTTACTCTTTCTATTGCCATATTTATTTGATCTATTGCCTTTCTTGTTGCTTTTTTAGGAGTATCATAATGAACCCATGAATTTTGCTCCCGTATATTGGCAAATGATATTAAAAAACGATTTATTCCTGCCTTTTCAATAGTTTTTCGAAAAAGAAGTCCATGCAATTTAAATGAACAAGCTGCTATAACAATACGATCTATTTCATTTTCTTTAATATCGTTAGTTATTTTACT
>JBHLOG010000105.1:0-11985 GCA_048940765.1 Promethearchaeota archaeon
TGAATAAGAGTAAAATATGCAATCCATTTGACATTACCTTTAATACCATATAAAGTTGTGATTGTTTTTAGATTCTTTGCTTTATCATTATCATAATCTCCCAGATCATTCAATCCTAAGTGAGCTTGTGCCCAAGGATAAAGAAAAAGCATGATAAAAACGATCGTTATTGAAAACTGTCCATAGCATAAAAACCCGGCTACAGGAAATAATGTTAAATCTGTTCTTCCTATTAATTGGGCGATTGGAAATTCTTGACGCGCCTTTTTCTTTTGATAAAATATCTCAACGGAATATGCATAGATCATGATAAGATACAAATAGAGGTTATTAGGAAATGGTAGGGTGGCAATTAAAGCTAGAGTTATCCCGATAAAAATTATAAAAATAATTAAAGCTTCTTGAATAGAAACACTGTCATCAGATAATGGTCTTTGTTTAAACGGTCTCCAATATTTGGTAAATGCATTATCATTTCCTAATTTATCTACCTTTCTATCGACAATATCATTAAGCACCATACCTGCTTCAAATCCAAATAACCCTATAAAAAATACAGTTATTAGCAAGGGTAAAGAAAAATAATTATATTCTCGAAAGGCTATCAATAAACCAGAAATGAAGAGTAATGGCCATACTATCGCAAAATGGGCTCGAGTTAAATCTAAATAAGCTTTTACCTTGTTTTTAAATGTCATATTTTTATATACCTTTTTCTAAATTATCTTCATAAGGATTTATATCCTTGTATTAACTTCATTCCGAAATCTTTGCATTTTGGAAGCTCCTCATTTGCTATCGGTCCTTTCATACCATCTACCTTTATGGACAGTCCTGGACTTGCTTTTGTTAAAGTTGGCATCTTTTCACTGATCTGTTTCTCAATTTTATCCAACATTTTCGTATAAGAACATATTCCCTCTTCAGTCGTCTCAGAATCTCCTCCCATATAAGTATCAAATACAGAGTAAGCATGTACCTTTAATTGAGCTTTTGGAAGTTGGTTAATAAATTTCTTTACCGAACCTACATGCTTTCCAAAATGAATTGGAGATCCTATTAAAATTAAGTCATAGGAACCTTCTTCTTTAAGTTTTACATCTTTTACATTATTAACTATTACTTCATTTCCTTCAGTAGAAGTGATTCCTTCTGCAATTAACTTGGCAACTTTTTCAGTATTTCCATATTTTGTATCATAAACTATTAAAACTTTCACGTTAAACCACTTTTTTTAAATTATATTTCATTCTTGTGATTTGTATAATTTTTATATTTAGTTCTTTTTTTTAGATTTTCTTCAACTATTTTGAAAAAAAATTGTTAATCTTCTAATATAATACGTTACATATAAAGATTTTGTTTTTTTTCTAATAAATTAAAATTATTCTTGGATATTATACAAATAAAATCCTTAAAATTATAAGATCTCCAGAGAATTTAAATTCTTAAAAAATATTATTTAATTATGGATGATCTTGATCTTCAAATTATAAAAAAATTACAAGAAAATGCTAAATTATCTTATCAGCAAATAGCGAAAATGCTAAAAACTCCTACAAGTACTATTCACTTTAGAGTCCAAAAAATGATCGAAGAGAAAATAATTGTAAAATTCACTTCTATTATAGATATAGGAAAATTGGGTTATGAAACAGTTGGTTGGGTTGGATTATCTATAGATCCTTTAAAAACAGAGGAAATGGCAAAAAAGATAGCTTCGTTTAGTGAAGTAAGAATGGTGACCACTACTGGTGGTACTCATAATATTGTAATTCAGATTTTAGCCAAGGATGAAAAAGAATTATGGAATTTCATACGAGAAAACATCCAAACAATTGAAGGCATAAAAGAAATTGATGTCAGTTCATCTTTAAAAGTTTATAAATGGGAGACCTGCTATTTTTTTAACCTTCCATAGTAAAAAATAAAAATGTGCAAGTCTGAATACTACTCTTATGAAGAAAATAGGGAGAAATAAGAAATGACTTACTATGATCTAGTAATTGTTGGCGCTGGAACATCAAGCACAATTGCTGCCCGATTTGCTGCGTTAAATGGATTGAATGTATGCTTAATTGATGCGAACAAAAAAGAGGAGATCGGTAATAAAGTATGCGGAGATGTGGTCTTAGCCTCCATTTTTGACTTTTTAAAGATTGATCCACCTCAAGGAAACGAAATATTGAGCATGAAGAAAGCGATCAAGTTATATGGCTCGGATCTTCAACATCATCTTACAGTTAATATGCCCATTTACTTGGTGGATAGATTACGATTTGGTCAAAAGCTTTTAAAGGAAGCGCTTGATTCGGGAGTAGCAGAATTTTTAGATAATTCTAAGGTTATGGATCTGTCATATAAAAATGGTAGCGTTAATGGAATTACAGTTAGATTAAAAACTGGGGAAAAAGTGACCATAAACGCTAAAATTGTAATTGATGGTAGTGGAGCTCATTCTATTGTGCGAAAAAAAATCAAAAGCGATATTATAAAAAATGAGATTTCAAAAGATGATTTGGTTATTTGTTATCGGGAAATCATTCAATTTAATGATAACTTGACTCCAAATATGCCCACAGATTCTTTAACGGTGGTGTTTAATTCCGATATTGTTCCCGGAGGTTATTTCTGGTATTTTCCTAAATCAGACACAATAGCCAACCTGGGATTAGGTGTTTTATTACATCAAAAAAGTAATTTGAAGCATATTTATCAGAGCTTTGTTTTAAATAAATTTTTAAGCACAAAGAATTATAAAATATTATCTTCAGGCGGAGATATCGTTCCTATTAGAAGATCTCTTCCTTCATGTGCTGACAATGGTATCATGTTTATAGGAGATGCAGGATGCCACGTTAACACAGCTAGCGGTGGAGGAATTCATACTGGGATGAAAGCTGGTTATTATGCGGCCATGATCGCTAAAAAAGCAATTCAAGCTGAAGATTATTCATTACATGAATTATGGGATTATAATTGTCTTGTGATGAATGATTTTGGGATAGGACACGCAACTAATGATATCGCTCGATTTCTTATACAGCACATCACAACAAATGATTTTAATTATATTATAAAAAAGAAATTAATTGATGATAATGAGCTCACACAAATGTTTTATGGTAAAATTATCTCCCCATCGATTAAACAATTGGTATTAAAATTATCTAAGGGGATATCTAAGCCCAAATTGTTGCTTAAACTAAATTATCTTTTCAAACAGATGAAACAGATTAATCATCATTATTTACAATATCCTCAAAATGCTAATGGTTATGAAGCTTGGCGAGAAATTGAAAATGACATGTTTAACAAAGTATTTTTAAAAATAGCTCCAAATAAATAAAACATTTTTCTTCTAGATAAGAAGTAAAATGAATCCCAAATAAGCTTACCTTAGAATTTGATTACTAATTTCTTCTTTTCTATAATCTACACGTGAGAGTTGTGTTATATCATAAGGAAGGGGCGCATCATCCGGTATGGGATCAATATAAAAATGGCGAAATTTCGCATTCTGCATCCTACAGGATGTAACACGATGTTTATAAGCAGGATGATGGATCATTATTTTCCAAATTTTTTTCAATGGCGTATCTCGAATATTCCCAAAAGATAAAGGGGTAAAATCACAAGGAGTTACCTCCCCATATGCTGAAATGTAATATTGAATATATGCTGCTAAACATCCAACACCTGCAAGATAAGATTCAATAGAATTTTGCCAAGATTGTGAAGAGAGTGGTGGAATAATTTGATTTTTACTTATATTTGAAGAAAATTCACGAATTTCTTCACGTTGCTCCGATGTTAGGAGTTCACTTGTATCTTTCAAGATTTTTCCCGTTGGAACTCCATCAAATAACATTACATTATGTAATCCCAATTGTTTTGCGAGTTCATGAATTTTTTTATACTTTCCCTCTTTAGTAGATGATTGAGTTGCATAAGATGAAAATCCAACAAATATACATTTCTCTTTTGCTCGTTTAATTCCTTCTATTGCTGTTTCAAAAAGACCTGCTACCCCTCTTAATTTATTGTGTTCATCGGGAAGTGGACTGTCGATGCTTACAAAGAGTGAGTATAATCCCGCCTTAGCTAATTTATCTACATTATCTTGAGTAAGAAGTAGACCATTAGTAAATAGTATCGGAACCGCCTTTTTTTGATTGACATATGAGATTAACTCAAAAATATCTTTGCGTAATAATGGTTCCCCACCTGTAAATGCTATAATTGATATACCCAGCTTTTGACTTTCTTCAATCACTCTTTTTGCTTCTTCTGTATTTAATTCGGGGATATCTACTTTTTTATGCTTTCCTGCACTACAGTGAACACAATTGCATTGGCATTTATAAGTAACCGCAAATGTCATTGCAATAGGCCGAACATGTCTTAGTATTTTTCCTCTAATCACATTCTTTATGGCTCGGAACATAGGTCGACTGCCTATTGGGGGTGAAAATGTATTTGCTACTCTATTTCCACGCCATTGACCTAAATTATAATTTTTATAGAATTTAGCCTGAAAAATAAGCATAATTATTACACGAAACCTATCTACAATTGGGTTCAAAAATCCAGTACCTACTGTTTCTCCATTCTCAAGCTGTTTATAACTCACTAATCGCTTACCAAAAAGTTGCCAAAATATGCGTTCTCTTTCCATTTTAAAGTTAGAGTTGCTTCTATCATTTTATTAGGTATATTATGTATAAATGATCTGATCTATTTCTTCTTTCCGAAAATCTATAACTGGACGTTTTTTTTAAAAAATTAAAAAATTTATAAAGAATAAATCTAATCCTGATTTTCTTACTTTTTAATTGAAAAAAGTATATAAGATTGTTCATTTTTCTTAAACCTACACATGAGTCAACCAAAGTTAAAAGTTATAGCTTATTCTGATTATATTTGTCCATTTTGTTATATCGGATATCATCGCATAGAAAAGCTCAAAAAGGAGTATAATCTTGACATTGAGTGGAGACCGTTTGAAATTCATCCTGAAACACCAAAACAAGGAGCTTCAATTGATGAATTGCCTTTTCCTAAGGGATATTTAGAGATGGCATTCGCTAATGTTAAACGTCTCGCGGATGAGGATGGTTTAACACTTAAGTTTGCAGAAAAATTACCAAATTCAAAGTTAGCTCTCTATATTTCTGAATTTGCTCGGAAAAAGGGGAAATTTGAAGAGTTTCATAAGTTAGTACTAGAAGCTTATTGGTTAGAAGGAAAAGATATTGGAGATAAAAGTCTATTGTTAGATCTTGCTGAATCGATTGGACTAAATAAGAATGAAATAGAGAGTTACTTGGAAACAGATGAACCTTTCAATGTATTACAAAAAACCTTAAAAGAATTAAGAGAGTATGGAATAAATGGTGTTCCTACTTTTAATATTGAAGAAAGGCTAATTGTTGGAGCTCAACCTTATGAGATTTTTAAAAAAGTTATTAATAAAGTATTGGATGAGAAATCAAAGGGACATTAAACTACTAATATTTCTTACCCTCTAATTAATAGTTTTTTTAACCTCGAGTTTTTTACTATTAGTATTCTCTTAAATAGATCTAGGGATTTAAAGATAAAGTTTAAATAGCTATTTTTAGTTTAAAATAAGAAATTTTAAATTTTCATTAATATTGCTTATTAGAAAGTCATATGAATATTTTTAGGAGATAGAGTTGGCTTGGTATTATTGTGAATTTTGTAACCAAAACGTACAAATTTCTAAGAAGAAAAGGAAAGCTGTATGTATGAATTGTGGACATTTCCTTGTCGCAAATTCTATAAATCAAGAAGAGCAACAAAGAAGAAAAAGCATAAGAACAGGATATTGTCCTAAATGTGATCGAGATCGATATGGGATTCCTTTAGACGTGATGCGAAATGATGCCATCTTGAAAATAAAGAACCGTAAAGTTATTTACATTTTATACTTTTCGCTGATTTGGTTAATAGTTTTTATAGCTGGCCTAATTGGAGCATCTCCTTATTCTGTTGAGACTTATAACACAATTGAGACTTATTATACAACGCTTGTAATTCTTATTTCTTTCGTTGGATTTTGGGCCTTAATCTCATTATTTTTTAATAAAAAGCGAGGCACAATCAAAAAAGAATTAGTAGAAGTAGATAGAAATGTTGATAATTTAAAATCTAAAGGGTATGAATTGCTATGTAGCATTTGTCTTGAACCCATTGTTCTTAAGAAACACACAGAAGAAGGTTAATCTAAAAATCTAAAGTTAAATTGTTTAAAAGATTTGAATCTATTGAGCTACCGTTGTATTTGTGAATAATGCTCTTTCATCGAGTTATAGCTCAAAATATGCCAATTATTGATCCTAAAGTGCCAAAAAAACCTACAAAAGATTTAATGCGTGCTTTAGAGATTAAGACTGGAGATATAACTAACTCTTTGAAATATATAAAATCTTTAAATTTTTCTATACCTAATAAATCTTAACTTTTATTCTTTTCTAAATATTCCAAATGGATAAGTTCCTTTTCACAGAATATCAAATAATATAAACAAAATAAAATCAAAAACTTTTAAAAACCCATCTTAATTTGCATTGACGGGAACAAAAAAATCGTTTTGGTGGTTCTTGGCATATGTTAATATGATGATATTCTTTATTCCACTTACTGCCCACGATGCTTTTACCACAGAATTCACAATTAGGCACTATTTTTTTCTCTTCTTGTTTAATCTCTTTCAATCCCCGTATTATTTGTGATATTGTGTTTAATTTTTCCATATTGCTCATAAAATAATAATCTCAAATAAAATATATTGAGTTTGTTAATGTTATAAGCTTTTTATATATGAGTAAAAACAGAAAAAAATTCCAGAATGTATTGAAAAAGTGTAATGAAATATATCAATTCTGGGAAAAATATGAAAAGTTGGAATTTTTTCAGGTCAGAAGAAATAATTCATATACCCAAAAATGTGATATTTTATATACTTAATTATTAAATCCTTGATTCTCCAATTTTAATTCTTTATATTGATAAAAATCTTCTAATATTTAAATTTGAAGGGTATGAAGCCTTAAAACAGATTCTTTAATTATTTTGGGTAGTTTTATTATTATTATAGATCTAGGGCTTAAAAAAAATAAATTATTACTCGATAAATTAGAAAATTAGTTTTTGGTTGGAACCAAAACTAAGAAAAATAGAATTAATTATTGTTCTTATCTTCTAATTAACTTTCTTTGTAAGTTCCTTACTTGTCTTTTTCTCTTTTGAAAAGAGAAATTTTAGAAATTTTCCTATATCCTTCAAATGCGGGAAAATAGCACCAGTCTCTTTAATATATTGCTTATGTGTCTCTCCAAATCGTTTTATTAACTCCTTATCCTCATACCTCATTGCTACAATAAAAGGGATAAAAGCAATCAAGGCAATAAGAAAAGTGAATAGATTGTTTCTTAAAAAAGCAAAACCAGTAGCGAGACATAAATCTCCGGCATACATAGGATGCCGGATAAATGAGTAGATATTAGATTTAATTTGAGTACCCTCTTCCGGAAAAAGCATATATATTCCAAGACCGTGTCCAACTTCATTGAAACCAGAATTTCGAAGATGCCATTCAAATAAGAAGCGCATGAAAATAAAAAAGATCCCCAATATGATAGCAAACCATAGAGGAAGTAAAGTTGGTCCCGGTACTATAAGAACATGAAAAATACCGGCATTTCCAGTTATTAACATTAATATAACAATATGGAAGAAAAAGTATCGGTATGCTAGTTCACCGTATTTCTTTTTGTATTTATCTGCCGTTGTTGTAAAAAGATATATAAAAACTGAAGCGATAAGCGAAGCAATTGACTGACTGATGAAAATTCCGTACCACAGCAATCTGTCAAACCACCAGAAAAAAATCATAAAAGCTAGGAAAATAAGCAGCCCAATAGTAATAATACTTATTGCTTTTAAAGGACTCCTAAACTCTGGAACCTTCTCCTTAAGTAGATTAAACCCTTTTTTCTGTTCTATTTTAATCCCTCTATCTCAATTCTCTAATTTATTACTATATTAATTATATTCTAGAACAATCAAAAAAAAATATATTTAGAATTCTTTTAAAATAAAATATCGTGATATGACCGAGATTTTCACAAGTGTCCATTATATCTTCTTTTTAAGATACATTTTTGATTCAAAATACTTTTTATATTTTTTATTATTTTACATATAAACATGACAATTGTAGAAATAAGTTGTGGAAAGGTAAAGGGTTATTCCGAAAATAATTTACAAATTTTTAAAGGAATTCCTTATGCGGAGCCTCCTATTGGTGATTTACGATTTAGTCCTCCACAAGCTAAAATACCTTGGGATGGAGTGTTAGAAACTACAGAATTTGGACCCTGCGCATTTCAAGGATATACAGCTCTGGAAGAAGTAACCGGAAAACTGCAACCTGAGAGTGAAGATTGTTTAACACTTAATATTTGGACGCCTGCTATTGATAATAAGAAAAGACCGGTAATGTTTTGGATACATGGTGGTGCTTTTATTTTTGGCGGAAGTAGAGCTCCCACCTATGATGGTTCCCACTTAGCTCAACGTGGTGATGTTGTTATAGTAACGATAAATTATCGGGTGGGGGCTTTTGGATATCTTTTTATTCCCGGTATCACCGCAAATGCTGGATTATTCGATCAGATTTTAGCATTAAAATGGGTCCATGATAATATTGCTAAATTTGGGGGTGATCCGGATAATATTACGATTTTTGGACAATCTGCAGGTGCTTATTCCGTTATAACTCTAACAGCGATGCCCACTGCTAAGGATCTCTATCGTCGAATAATAGCACAAAGTATGCCAACGATCGATCCTAAAGTAACAAAGAAACCTACAAAAGAACTCATGCGTGCTTTAGGAATTAAAACTGGAGATATCGATGCCCTACGAAAAATTGCTCCTGAAGAGATTATAAAGGCTCAAAATGAAATTACAAAACAAAACGCTTTAGCCTTTAGACCTATAATCGATGGTGAGACAATCCCAATACATCCTTTAACAGTATTCAAGGAGGGTAAATGTAAAAATATTGATTTAATGATGGGAACTACCTTACATGAAGCCAAATTATTTACTTCATTGAATCCCGCTACCCGTAAGGTTGAGGATGAAAAAGTTATAATGCTTTATTTAGGTACGATGGGAATAAATTCTGAAAACGCTCGAAATATTATCGATACTTATAAAGAAGCACGCAAAGGAATCTTATCAAATGAACCTAAAGAATTATTGGATTCCATTGTCACTGATTTAATGTTCCGAGTAGCAACACTGCAAATACTTGAAGCACAGTCTAAATATCAGCCAAATACTTATAATTACCTGTTTACGTGGGAAAGTTCCGTATATAATGGAAGATTTGGTGCTTGTCATGCACTTGAACTTCCGTTTGTATTTAATACTCTTGAAGAACCTGGAATGAAGGCTTTGGTGGGTGATGCATCTAATACAGGAACTTTATGTGAAAATATGATGGACGCCTGGCTTTCATTTGCTCATAGTGGTGACCCAAATCATGATAAAATTCCAAATTGGCCCCCTTATAACACGAAGAGCAGAACTACGCTTTTATTTGGAGAAAAACTTAAAACTGCTGATGGGTTATTCGAAAAAGAGCGGAAAACTTGGGATGGAATATTGGAGATATAACTAATTCTTTGAAATAAACGAAATCTTAAAATTTTGCTAAACCTAAGAAATCTATTAACCTTGAAAAAATGTTTATTATGTTTTATTAATAAATAATTCTTCTTACATCATTTTCAGTACTTTTAAGGTTGTTAATCATATTCTTCTCAATAAAAACATTTAAATACTGAGTTTAACATGTAACTATTAATTGTCAAATAATGATTGACGAAGAATAATTGACATAAAAATTATAATATAAATTAATGGAGGTTGATATTATGACCGAAATAAAAGAAAATAACGAAATTGAGATAAAAACTGGTAAATCTACAGAGTCAAATGAAAGCATCAAAGAAATTCCTAAAATGCAAAGTAAAAAGAATGCAATTCAATTAAGAAAATATCGCCCATTATCTTTATTCAGTAACTTCAACCGATTTTTTGATGATATTGACCGTTATTTCAATAGATTTTGGAACCCAGCTCGTTTCTGGGATTTTGAACCATTTGATCTAAGTGTTTTTGATGAGTATAAATTTTTCCGAACTCCACTTACAAATATTACTGATGAAGGTGATAAATATAGTATAACAGCCGAATTACCTGGATTAGATAAAGCTGATATCGAGATTACTGTTCATGATGGTACTCTAGAAATAAAAGGCGAACAAAAGAAAGAACATGAGGAAAAGAAAGAAGGTTACGTTAGAAAAGAATATCATAGTTCAAGTTATCATAGAAGCTTTAATATCCCTGAAAATATCGACGAAGAACATATTGATGCCAAATTAGATAAAGGAATATTGACTCTTAAATTACCTAAGAAACAAATGGAACATAAAGAAAAGAAAAAAATAGAAGTTCAATAGATTCTTTTTACTTTTTTTATAATTTTTTTTACTTAAATTAGAATTTGTTCAGAATTATCTCATTTGAAAGATATATTATAAACTATATTCTATTCCCTTCAAAGAGAATAAGGTTTGGCCCTTATTTTTTTTTTGGTACCATATTTACTTGCTTGCCTTCTCCAACCCAAGTTGACAACTGCATTATAGAGAGAATTTGGTATAAATTTTTTTGAGAATAAGTCGATCGCTTCTTGAGGGATTTCTTTACCATCAGTTAAAGCTTGAGCTGTAATGTCTAATCCTTTTACAACATTTCTCACCATACCTCCTATCTCTTGCAGTGGTCTTCCAGCAATTGAGCCTCCTTGCCCAAGAGCAAGTCCTCCTTTCCATGTAAAACCACAATCTTCGGCAAAAATTCTACAAATTTTAAGTGCTGTCGCATTTTGGAACCATTCAGGGAATCCATTGTTAGATATAGCAATAAAATTTTTCGATTTTTTAGAATTTATCCGATCTCTTTCTCCTTTTATAAGTTCCATTGCTTTAATAACGGGTGCGGGTAAGCTATCCACGTATAGTGGAAACGTAAGAATTATTAAATCCGCCTTTTCAATCATTTCAAAAAGACTTTTAATTTTTTCTTCTCGATTAACAAGTCTATGGATAAATCCTATCTCACTCATCATACCAAATTCTTCTAATTTTGAGATTAAATAATTTCCAAGAGATGCTGAGGTACTATTTTCTACTCTTGGGCTACCGATTAATAATAGTGCTTTTTTATCTGTGCTCATATTGTCCCCTCCACTTTTTTTACAATATTGGTAAATTTACTTATAAAATCGTTTTTGCTTTGGTTTTTAGTATAAATAATCGCTTCATGAATAGGTGCGCCCATATTAAGTGAATTACGATAAACTAATTCTTTAAATATTGATTCTTTTTCCTCATTGGGTTCATCTAAAACTCCAACAGCAATAATCGAGCTTCTATTTTCATAACGATATTTGTGATGAGTTTCTCCATTTCTTTTTATAAAGAACGGTAATATATCTGGAATAAATCTATCTAACACTTTTTTCAGCTCAGAGGAATATCCTCCAAATGTTATAGGTGTAAAATGAATTACCAAATCATTCTGAACCATTTTTTTAGCGACATCTCGACCATCATCATCTATTTTACATACCCCTGGTGTTTGCAACCAGCACTCAAAATCACCTTGACAAGCAGCAACTTTAATATCTCTCAATAAGATTGTCTCTACCTCAAATCCATTTTTTTCCAGTTCTTCTTTTATCGAAGATCGAATTATATCGAAATCATTCTTTAAACTGCCATCTAATAAAAACGCTTTCATCATTTTTCAACCTTTATAGAGTTTAACTAAATTTTACAATCATAATAGACTTAAAATTAGGTAAAAAATGGATCG
>JBHLOG010000274.1:0-2931 GCA_048940765.1 Promethearchaeota archaeon
GAGTTAATAGCACAGAAAGCTAGGACAATGTTTATTACTACTCTATATATTGTAGAAACAAACTTTATTTGGACCTTTCGAAGACCTAATAAATCTCTCTCTAGAAGTGTAAAAGAAGAATTTTCGATTACTTTATTGATTATTTGTTTATTTACATTAGCCTTACATTTATTATATATCTTTTTTTCTTATGCTGTGAATTACTATGTCAATGATGTATTCGGTTTAAATTTGCAGATAAATTTTATGTTTCTTAATGCTACAGATTGGTTAATATGTATATTATTTGCATTGCCTGGAATAATTGGGATTGAAATTTATAAATATTTTATTCGAAAGAGAAAGATTTTTTTTTAATACATTTCTTAAAAAGAAATATTTAATTTTTTAAATCATGATTATTATAGGTTATTTATTATATCGATAAGAATTTCGATTTTAATTATTTGATTTTTACAATAAAAACTGTGGAAGACTCAATATGGAATCTACCGAAATAAATTATTATAATCTTGAATTAGAGCAAATTTATAAAAAGTTTCAAGCTGATCCTAATAAAGGATTATCTGAAAAAGAAGCTCAAAAGCGATTGTTTGAATTTGGGTATAATGAGATTCCAAAAGTTTCTAAAGGATTTATTAAAATCTATTTAGCGCCTTTATTTAATTGGTTGATAGTAATATACTTAATAGGCTCCTTGATCTTATTTTTAGCATGGTTATTTGGAGGAGAAGGTAATGTAACTTTTATTGCAATTACTTTAGGAATCGTATTATTGAACTGTCTGGTTGCTATTATTCAGCAATATAGAGCTACGAAAAAGCTTAAAGCTCTACGTGAGTTAACGGCTCCTACGTCCACTACTATTAGAGATGGACAAAAAAAGGAGGTTCCTACTAAAGAAATTGTAGTTGGCGATTTATTAGTTTTAGAACAAGGAGATAAAATACCAGCTGATGCTAGAATTATTCAATCTTATAACTTGGTTGTCAATGAAGCCTCATTAACAGGAGAATCTGAGCCAGTTAGAAAAGTTGAAATTGGCAGAGCATTACAAAAAAAAGACATCTCTATTGGAGAACGTACTAACATGGTATTTTATGGAACTTATATTTCAACTGGAAATGGTAAATCAATCGTAGTAAAGACTGGCGGAGATACCGAAATTGGAAAAATATCTCATGGATTAGAGGAAGCAGGCACAAGTGAAATACCAATACGAGAAAAGATGAACAATTTTGGAAAATGGTTAGGATTAATTATATTTATTTTTTGGTTCATCACTTTATTAATACTCTGGTTAGCAACTGGAGAAGCAAATATTGTAAAAAGTATGAATTCTGCACTCGATCTCATGCCATTAAACATACCTCTGCTTACAACTATCGTTTTGATAACAGGTGTGTTAGCTATGGCTCACCATGGCGTAATCATTAGAAACCTTGCATCTGTAGATAGTTTAGGACGTGTAAGCGTAGTCTGTTCAGACAAGACAGGAACTTTAACTAAAAATCAAATGTCAATTCAGCATGTCTGGACAAATGGTTCAATTTTTAGAGTTACTGGTAGTGGTTATACTCCTGATGGAGAAATCATTTTAATGAATGACCCAAAAAACCCAATTTATGTGAAACATATTGATGAATATCCTTATCTTAAGTTATTATTGACTGCAGGATTTTTAAATAACAATTCTGCATTAATTAAAAATGAAATTGAGATTTCTGGAAGAACAATTCCTAATTGGAATGTAGTTGGTTCTCCTACGGAAGGTGCATTGATGGTTTTATTTCAAAAAGGAATGGGTGATTATCTTCTTGATGATTATGAATCTATAACTGAATATCCTTTTGATTCCTCTTTAAAAAGAATGACCAAACTTTATAAAAGAGATCATGCTTATTATTCTTTTACAAAAGGTGCTAGTGAAATTTTAATTCCTCACTGTACAAAAATCTTATATAATGATGCTGAAATTAGTTTTAATGAAGAAATTAAAAGTAAAGTATTGGAAATTGTAAATCTTTATGCAAATCAAGGTTACCGAATATTAAGTTTATGTTATAAAGTGATGGATATAATTCCACCTGAAGGAGAAAAAGGAAGAGAAGTTAGTGAATCTGATATGATATATATTGGTTTTGTTACTATTTTAGATCCTCCCCGAGAAGGTGTCAAAGAGTCTGTTACCCAATGTCATGAAGCTGGGGTTGATGTTATTATGATCACAGGAGATTCTCCTGCTACAGCAAGGGCGATTGCATCACAAATTGAGATTGTAACTAGTGAAGATGATACAGTTATCGAAGGAATTAAAGTTAAAGATATTAAATCATATCAAGAATTCAATCCAATTAAGGTGTTTGCTAGAGTATCTCCAGAACATAAGGAAGACATAGTAGAAAAATATCAAGAACAAAATAAAGTAGTAGCAATGACTGGTGATGGTGTTAATGATGCATTAGCTTTAAACATGGCAGATGTAGGAATCGCAATGGGTATCACAGGTACAGATGTAGCTAAAGAAGCTTCTGATATGGTAATATCTGATGATTCATTTAATTCTATAGTAACAGGTATAGAACATGGGAGAGGAATTTTTGCCAGAATTCGAGCTTTAGTTTTTTTTTACATAGTTATTAATATTTTTGAGGGTATAGTTCAATTTATTTTAGCAGTAATCCTTTCTTTACCTTTTTGGGTCGATCCGGCATCACCGTTTTATTATCAATGGATTTTTCTAACAATAACTCTTCATACATTTCCAGGTTTAATTCTTGCTTTTGACACAACTTCAAAAGATGTTATGAAAGAAAAACCACGTGATTCAGAAGAAATACTTTCGAAAAATATCTTTATTCTGTTATTTATATTTGGAATTTTGATGGCTATAAGCATGGTAATAGTATATTATATTACATACAGTGGAAT
>JBHLOG010000275.1:0-2931 GCA_048940765.1 Promethearchaeota archaeon
AATAAATGTTATAATATGGATAAGATAAGTATAAATAAATTATGATAAAGTAAAATAACTATGAAAATATATATCAAGATTTCTCTAAATAGCATTGAAGATATTAAAGAACGATCTTTACCCTTAAAGTGAAAAAAGTATATTAAATATTAAATTTCATTTAAAATTATATTCTGTTCTTCAATATTATAAAGGTTATAAATATTTTATAACTCTTATTTCCGACTTGGAAAAATAGATTATTCTTCGGTAATTAATCAATTCTTTACATAAATGATTAAAAATAGTTTAGAATGTAAACAGTTATATAGATTCAAATTCAAATTCATATAATCTAGCAAAAATATAAAAAATACAATTTTTTCATGAAGAGGTAATTTTGATATGGGAAAAGGAGCAGTCTTTTTAGGAATATTAGGGTTAATAGTGGGTGCCGGGGGATTAGGGTTTGGAGTTATGAATTGGCTGAATCAACCCACCGTTCCATATGAACCCCACTGCTATAGCTATCATGACCTTAAATTCACACCTACCCCCGATTTTATATACATGCCAAAGTTTCTTGCTTTTAAAATCTACATTATTATAAGAATAAAAAATTCATGAAACTCTTTCTATAAATCATAAACGAGTTATTACTCCATTTTGTATTTTGTATTTTTCCATTATTAATTTGGGATTGTCCTTCATTGTTTTCATAACTTGGTTTTGTAAATTTTCTGAATTTTCAAGAATTTTTAATGTTGGTTTCTCTCCCATAGCTATTTGAGCTAATTCAGTAATATAATACGAATTAATTTTCTTTTCAATGGCATATTTAGATAACGTTGTAAGACATCCTGTACAGATATGTGCTATTGCATCAACATTTACGCTTTTAGCTTCGGATATTCTCTCTTTTGCGATTTTTGTTGCTAAAGATCTATTCGATATTATAAGAGGAGCACCACAACATAGAGATTTTTCTTTCGTATGTTCCATTTCAACGACTTCTGCGCCAATAATTTCAAGAAATTCTCTAGGGCTATCATATATTTTCTTGTCTAAATTTCTCCAAGGACAAGGATCTTGAAATGTAATTCTTTGATTGATCTTGTTTTTGATTTCAAATTCTCCATTATGGTATTTTTCAACAAAATAATCAATAATAGTTTGTCCTTCTATATCATATCCTTCGATAATTGAAGGATAAATACCTTTAATCATAGTATCACATCCAGGACAGAAGGTGATAAGTTTTTCTACACCAAGAGTCTTAAATTTCTTGTACAATTCTAATCCTTTTATCCTTGCTTCATTTTCACCAAAATAAGAATAAGCATACACACCACAGCAATATTTCATTCCTCCTAATAAAGGTAAATCTTCTAATATTTTCGTCTTAGCCAAATCCGGAAAACAATAGGGAATACCACAACCCACATAAAACATCTTCTTGCTTTTGATGGGATTTTCGAATTTATTTAATGCTAATTGTTTTTCCTCTGTATTAATTCTTAAAGCAATTGACATTAAATTATGAGGAATCTCATCAGTTATAAGTGGGATACATCTAACTCCATTCTCTCGATAATTTCTTAATCGTATTTCTCTTATAAGTGCATATGGATTTGACCCTGTTGGACAAATTATATTACAATAAGAACAACTTGCACAATTTTTGATTATTTTTTGTGAATTTCTCGTCTCAATCATTTTAACAATTTCTTCTTTAGCACTTTCTACGGGTAATTGTAGAAATGGACACTGTTCAAGACACGTACCACAACGCTGGCAAGTCTTTTCATTAAACATATTATCTATCTTTAAAATTTTGTCACTCTATTTTTCTTCTATTTAATATCTTTTCATTAGATGCATTTTTAATTTCAGTATTTTATAGAGAAGATAAGCGATTTTGAAATCTGTATTAATATATCTTCATCAATAAAACTTATTTTTTATCTAAACTTCATTAGGGAATTTAACTCCATAGCCCTCGACAAGAGTCTTAAAAGTATTTAGTTCAGCTTCTGCTTGTTTTGCAATTTTACCTTGCATTAACCTAAGTATAATTCTTGCAAATAAGGATTTACTCGTGCCATTCCATGTCATTGAAATTTTGGTAGCTTTCTCAAGAGGTTCTAACATAGTTTTAACTTTGATAATCATTCCTTGTCCAGAAACTTGCGATACTATCTTCTTCCCTTCCTCATAATCAAGCATTTTATCTTCTAAAATATAGGTTTTTCCTTTCTCTAAGTAATGTAAATGAGCGATAGCGCCGATTTCTCCCAATTTACCCTTAATGACTTCCACTTTTTCTAAGTATCGTTGCCAATGTGTCATATTCTCCGGATCAATAAACGCTTTCCATACAATATCTGAAGATTGATTAACATTTGCTTCTATCTTGAATTTTGCCATAATACTTTCTTTTCAATTAAACTTATAGGACTTAATATCAATAAAAAGCAATATTTTAAATATTCATTTATAATATATGTTTTCAATTAATGAATTAAAAGCTTCATATACTCCTTTTCCCGTTTTCGCGGAGGTTATATAATACCCTAAAAAGTGTCGTGTTTTTACAATCTCTTGAAGTTCAGATTTATTTATCTTATCCTCTTGGATTAAATCAACTTTATTGGCAAACATTACTACAGGAATATCGCCACAGAATTTTTTCGCATCTTCATGCCATCTTTTTACATTTTCGAAGCTTCTTTTACCCAAATTATTTTCTTCAAGACTATATACAATTATAGCTCCTTGACTTGCTCTATAAAAGGAAGGACGTAAAAAATAAAAATCATCTTGCCCAGCTATGTCCCAAAATATTAACTTAATCTTATTTTCATCGAGTTTTTTATCATATTTACAAAGTTGTGCTCCGATAGTTTTAATATAATCCTTTTGAAAAGTTCCTTGAGTGAATTTTTGAATTAA
>JBHLOG010000276.1:0-2924 GCA_048940765.1 Promethearchaeota archaeon
CCTAAAATTTTTGCAATGATGAAAGTAGAAAAATATCAAGAGGGAAATAAAATTAATGTTTTTTATGATCCTCGAAATCCTAATGAATCAATACTGGAGCGTGGTCTAGATTATTTTTCATTTTTCCTGATGTTTATAGTAGGTATTGGATTATTTCTTTTTGGTTTATTCGCAGTTCAATTTATGATTTATGATATTTTACTTCCTTAATTTGCTAAATGATATATTATTAATATCATAATAGAAATCACTAATTTTAAAGAATCTCTTATTTTAAATGGTAAAAATATAGTTGTTATTTATAAAAATATTATTTCTCTACCCTCGGTTCAATTAAATTGCATAAAGCTGGAATGGCAACGCTCCCTCTTCACGGAGGTAAAGCACCACCTTGGTTATTTAAGCGAATGGTAATGTTAGGGAAACCCATTTTCAAAATTTTACATGAGATGGAGGGTTCTGATGGAATTCTTAGAAGATTATCCAATACTTATTGGTTTCAAGCTTTAGGGTGCATATTAGGATATGATTGGCATTCCAGTGGAGTTACTACAGTACTCGGTGGTGTATTGAAGGAAGTATTAACTCCTAAAGAGCATTGTATTATAGTTACTGGAGGCAAGGGTAAAAGTTCTCGAAAAGTGAAGCAAGAATTACAAGAAGAAGCAAAATTTTTAGGATATAATGGGACTGAAATTGACCATCTTAATGAACTCAGCAGATTGGTGGCAAAAATAGATAACGCTGCTATACAAGATGGATTCTCGTTGTACCACCATAACATGATCCTTTCTGAAAATAATTGGACCATAATTCAACAAGGAATGGACGGCGTACTACACAAAGCAAGAAGATATCACTGGTTCTCTGAAGGACTCAAAAGTTTTCTTGATAATCCACATACTGACATAAGTTCAGAAATCTTTAAAGAAAAAGTATTAGATATGGTCTCTAAAGATAGCTATAAGAGTAGAAAAGTCTCATTGGAGTTAATTTCAGAAGGGTCCAATCGAATTAAGAGATATTTAAATAGTTTAAAAAACTCAAGCCAAACAAAATTAGATGATTTTGTTTATCCTAAAACATCCATAGCGTTAATGAAAATCCCACATCTTAACATGCCTGTACCTTTTAAACTTAAATGGGAGAGTGTAGATATGGCTAAAAACCTTGCAGTGAATAATTATACTGATTTATTAAAAATTCATGGATTAGGACCTGGAATATTACGTGCATTGGCTTTAATATCAGAATTTATATGGGGAGAACCTCCAAGCTGGAAAGATCCTGCTAAATATGCTTTTGCTGTTGGTGGAAAAGATGGAATCCCATATAAAGTGAACCTCAAAAGGATGGAACAATGCGCTGAAGTCCTTGAAAACGCAATCAACCTCGCAAAATTGGATAATAAGACCAGAATGGACGCATTAAAAAGACTACATAAATTTAAGAGAGAATAGAAACTAATTTTGGTGATTTACGGCAAATTAAAAGAACAAAGGCTTCTAATTCTATTTAAATTTTTGAATATCATTTAGAATATTTTTATGACAGAATTCACAAATCATTGGATTTCCCTTCAGAAATTTTTTAATTAGAGCATATGATATCTTAGAATTACAATGAGGACATTTCATATCATTTAATTTCGCTTTAATTTTTTTCGATAACCATTTTGGCATACTCCTAAACTGATTAAACCATTTTGGTAAATTCTTTATAAAACTACGATCCTCTAAAAGCGAATCTAATTCTTCACTATTAAGATATTTCAAATAATCTTCATTTATTAAATGCTGGACTACTGAGCGATATCCACTTATGAGCCTTAGAGCAATTTCTTCTTTAAATACCTTTTTAGCTAGAGGATCTCCTACTTCTGCCAAAGCTCTCAATAATGGGAATGCTAAATTTCTGTGTAAAAGACGAGTGTCGTATTTATTTTCATACCATACTTGTAAATTAGAACAATGCCCCCAAAATTCAATATCAGGAGATAAATAATATTTTCTTGAGCGAACACCTTCCATCGAACGATCTAACTTTTCAGCAGCTTCGTCTATTGATTCAATTTCATTATATTCCGCGATATTAACAACAGGAATATCCAACAATAGATATTTGCATTGCTTAAATAATTTCCCTCCAACATATATGTTTGTATTAGCGAATTCTAATCTTAGTTTTAGGTACTGGTTGATTACGAATTCATTTCTAGTTCTGAGTGGATATTCCAATGGTCTTGGGGGAGGTGAAATACTAAATCTTTCAATCAAGTGTTCTGCCAACTTGTTAAAGATTGTTTCTGGATTTTGATCTGGTTTTAAAGAAATTTCAGACAATAATGAGCTGTTAAAGTTATCTGTTGTTAACATCGTTTCAACTCCTAAAATAGCCTGAATTTCTTCTGAATGATGATTAAATGCAAGAAATATTATAGGGATATCCCCTGAACTTTCTCTAATCGCTCGAATGGTCTCATCTAAATCATTTTGAAAATCAGGTTTTAATATATCACATATTATTATAGCACCCGCCGCGCCTCTATAATACATTGGAATTAAAGATTTAAATTTTCTTTCGGTTAAGATTTCCCATAAATGCATTTTCAGCGTGTTCCCCGATACTCTTAGAGTTTTAACATGGAAATCTACACCAATAGTATTTTTATAATTAACGTCAAAATAACTCTTGCTGAATTTGCTCGCAATGTATGCTTTTCCTTTAGGATCATTACCAGTGAGCACTACTTTAAAAACGAAATCATAATCAAACATTTTATCAATAACATCATTATTTGGGAAAATAGAACAATAAGATTGGGTCTTTATCTTTTCTTAAAAAATGATCCATCCATCCTTTATTTGTCCCTTTCAAATAATTATAATCATGTTGCTAATATAAAGTTCACATATATGTCACTT
>JBHLOG010000277.1:0-2917 GCA_048940765.1 Promethearchaeota archaeon
TTTCAATTTCGGAGAAAATTGAAGTATCATGATTATTGCAGAAACCAAAAAAAGTTGATGCGGAATTAATTCCAACTTCATCAAATTCATGCGTAAAAAGAGTTTTTCGAATATCTCCAGAAATTACCATTCCATCTACAGCAATATGTCGTAATATTTTATTTTTTTGAATTGAATGAGCTTTTATAGGTTTCTTGGAACAACCTGATTTATTAGGAAATACACATCCTTTAAATCTACATTTTCTATAGATATTAGAAAATAATTTATTATATTCAATTTGAAATTTTTTTCTAATCATTATATAACAATCAAAAATGCTTCATTAAAAACTTATTATTTTAAACCTCTATGGTACTATCTTATTAGAATCTAATTTAAAGTGCATTTCTCTCCTTCCATAGAGGATTTGGAAAATTATTTCCGAACCTGTGGATTTTTCCATGGCAAGATTTACAGATACTTATTGTTTTTGGTGGATCATAGGTGATATGATGCTCAAGCTCTGCCTCTCTTCTTTCACAGAGTTCACATAAATTCATAGATTTTAAATTTTCTGAGCGAAATTTTTTCTTTGAATCTTCAATTTTCTTACAGATATCACAGCAGTTTAGTTCCAAGTAGTAATCAATCCCTTTTTCACATATAGAATAGTAATCCTCTAATAATATTTTCCAATTTACAAAGTCAATAATATCTTTTCCACATCTTTTGCAGTATCCGGTTGGAATTTCACAGTTATCTAAAAGGAATCCCCATCCGTCTGGTTCATACATGTCATAAAATGAGCCTCTTGGATTACATCCTGATCGTTTTAGTCGAACAACCTCTTTCATGAAAATAGTAAAATCAAGATTTCTACTTTTATAAACAAGTGGTCTGAGATCATCCCATATTGGAATAATTTCAGTTCCTCTTAAATCAGCAAACACAATTCCACCATCAATTTGTTTGAAGAAGAGATTAGGCTTATTAATACCTTCATAATATCCTAATTTCTCCAAGATTTCTCCAGTTTCCTGTAATTTTTGCCACTTTTTATCACTGTAAATGGGTCTTCCATCTTTGTTTTGTCTTATCAACTTTATTGTTCACCCTCTTATTTTTAAATAGATATTTTTTCGTTCTTTCCAATATAGTTTCATAGGGTATTTCACTTTAATATTTTGAGGGATTTTATTATCCTTACTCCATCCTCCTCTAATGATGCTTTTCGTGAGCCATAGAATCTTCTCATCAAGATTTCTCCCAAACATAACTGCTTTTTCAGTTTCAAATTCATAGTAAATTTTTTTAATATAATTTCCATCTTTCATACTATATGAAAATTCCACTAATTCACCTTTACTTTTACGATCTTCGCCCATAAATATCTCTCCTTTTACTTTTTAAAAGAAATCCACATTTTCTTCAACCTTTTATAATCCAAAATAGTTTTTAATCAAATTTTTTATATTTTTCAAATCGGTATTATTAATAATTCCTGTTTTATCTTCATACCTTTTATAACTTAATGAACGTAATTGGAAAACTAATGCTATAGAATCACTCTTTAAACCATTCTGGGAATCTCTTTTTAATAAGTATGTGTCCGGAAGATTTTTAGCACTTAAATTTGATGTTAATGGAATTATTGTAGTCATTTGAATTTGAGGATTATTGACAATGATTATACATGGTCTTTTTTTTTTTGTTTCATGCCCAATTGAGTCCGTAGCACTAATAGATAATTCAACCCACCAGATTTCTCCCGGTTTCAATTTTATTAATTGTTTTGAGGGCATGCATTTCACCAGAATTTAATCTTCCGCGGAATCCCATTCTCTAATTTCTTCTTTAATATCATCAGTTAAAAGTTCAGGTTTGAACATTAATTTCTTTACTAAATTTATTCCGATTATTATGAGTTTGTCAGATAAATACGGTTTTTCATTTTTAGTGTTTTTAAAAAGCTCATCATCTAAAATATCAGAGTAATTTAATTTAAGATAATATGCTGTAGAAACAGCTTCTAATAAAGAAGCTGGATATTTCTCATATAAAGGATGATATATCACGATCTCATTTATCTTATTAAAAATTTCGACTTCACGCCGAAAAGGATTAAATTGGGCATCTAAATTTACCACTCTCCATGAATTATTATAATAATCTTTAGTTAACTCAGCACAATAAGGCCCATTTTTATAAAGAGTAAAGTTATAATTCATCTTTATTCCTTGATGCTTTAATAGGAAAGCTAATTTCTGAATTATGAGCCTATCCTGAAAATTTTTTTCTTCCTTGGGGTTTCTTAATTTAAGATTCCAATACTTTAAAGCTATAAGGACTTTTTCAAAATCATTAATCATCTAAACCACCCAATAAATCTTTTACTATTTCTACAATCTCAATAACTTTTCGTAACTCTTTTTTTCCTAAATCGGTAATCATATAAATATGCATCTTTCTTTGATCTAATTTGATTTCAATCTTTTTTATATAAGTTATTTCTTCTAAGTAATCCAAATTAGATTTTAATTTACCATCTGATATATTTAATAATGTTTTTAATTCACGATATTGAAGGCCATCTATATTGAAAGACATTAAAGTTAAGAGTAAGCAGCGTGTTAAAGTAAATACTTTAGAGTTAACTTTTTTTGAATTTTCAATCAAATTTTTTGTTAAATTTTTTGGATCACTGATCATTTTGTCTCAAATATATTAAGATATTATTATATATAAACTATGCTATCTACTAAAAAAAAAAAAGTAATTTACAAAGTAAAAATTATTAATTTTATCTTTTATCTTTGAAAAGAACTGAATTTAGAGCATAGTATAAATCAGAAAATTTCTTTGGAGTGTTTGTATAAATCACGATGTAATCTTCTGTATAAAGTAAGTGTTCATATATTAAATATAGTATAGGGAT
>JBHLOG010000106.1:0-11861 GCA_048940765.1 Promethearchaeota archaeon
GCTAAAATACCAAATAAATAAGGTGTTTTTTTCTTTTCCCAATTAAACTGGAAAAGTTCATCTTTTCTTTTTGAGTGGGGCATATACCCTTTTCTTGTAATAAAAAATAATAGGATAAATCCCGCGAACATTGAAGTGATTGCCCCAAAAAAGTTAATTGTATGATATTCAGGAATTATTCCTGGAAGTAGAAATTGAGGAATAAGGCTAACTAAAACGGTTCCTGAAGCAATTAACATGTTCGATGTCATTAACCCTAGTCCATAAAGCATTAAGATAAAAACACTTTTTTTTGGTGTTTTCGAAATCCCAAAAGACCAAAAAAAGAAAATAGCTTTATCCTCACATGGAATTAAGGTGTGAAGAATTCCTAGAAAAAACGCTGGAAAAAATATCAGTAATAATGGTGGTGGATAAAATTCTAACATTTTAATTTTAAAGATTCAATTTAGCTTATAAAGAAAGGATTTTCTTTTTTGTTATTATATTTTCATTGATCGTATTTAGAATTTTTTATTATAGAAAATGGAATTTTTTAATATAGGATGATGGGTTAGTTTTTTTGATAATCTGAATCTTTTATTAAACATATTCTACTAACACTATAAAATGTAATTAATAAGAAGACAGTACTCATAAAATTAAAAGGGAACCATTCCTTAGTGATAAACCAGATGCCCATAAATCCTAAATCAAAAAAGTTAAAGAAGAAAAAACTAGGTTTTAAATAATTCTTTGTTATATTAGAATTTTTTGGTATATAGAATATCAGTATTATTAAGATTGGTGTTAATACTAAAAGATGATGAGGCCAAGAGTCATAATAAACAAGTAGCATAATTATAATGCCAAAAAGATAAGCAAAAATAATAGAATTATTATTAATCTTACGAAAAATAAATATTAGAAAACTTGATCCTCCAATAATAAATAAAATAATAAGGAGAATCAATAAAGGATTATAAGAAATGTCATAAAATATACAGAAGTTAGTTATAATCTTAGTTAAGCTAAAGGAATGATTTAAAATTATTGGTTCCTCACCTGTAAAATTAGTTGAAATAAAGCCTTCCCATAAATTTGGAAATATTATAAAAAAAAGAAGATTTAATGATAAAGGTAATAATACACCAACTAATCTTATTATGCTTCTTAGAAATTCGAATTCAAATTTCCTTTGCTGATATTTGAATAGTATACTCAATAAAAAAGGAATCATAAATATTGTAATTGGTTTGATAATCACACTTAATCCTAAAATAATACTTGCTATGAAATCCCATTTAATATTTTCATACTTTAAAAATAGGAATAGGGATACCAAAATTAAGAAAGTAATATATAAATTAATTTGACCCAAAATGTAATTAAAAAGATTAGGTAAACCTAATAAGAACAAACTAATATAAAAAATAATTCTTTTATCTTCTCTTTCATGGTCTTCTCGTCTCACAAGTATAATTATCTTATAAATGAGCATACAGATTAATACATTCAATAACAAGTTAATGAAATTAAAAGTAATAAAGCCAATATCAAAGCCCAATAAATAAAAAGGTATAAACAAGGTAGCTGAAATTGGTAAATACCTAAATGGCCATAAATATTCTGCAGTATAAAGATTATTTATATCCGTAATGAAAACCTCACCAACTTTGTAATATACAAGAAAATCATTTTGATTTCTGAAAAAAATAAGGGTAAGAAAGATAGAAAGAATAAAATAAAAAAAATGAATTATAATAGTGAAGCGAAATATTTTATATTCCCAAAGTTCCCTAAATCGTTTATTTATCTTCTTATAAAATAATTTTAAATTCATCTTTTAGTAAACTCCTATTCAATTGTCGATTTTTAAAATTCTTCTTTTTTTAAATATAAATAATATTATTCCTAGAGAAAAAATAATTATTAAACCCATTAAGGTGGGAATTACATAAGGTGGCAAATAATCTAATGAAATATCTACAATAACTACGTTTCCAGTGGTGTAAAGCTTGTAAGAATTTAAAATTCCTTGATCATTATAAAATGTAATTATTTTAATTATTTCTGAGGGAAGTCCCGGCAATACCCCATCTCTTCCAATTTCAATATTTAAAGTGGGTAAAACTCTATTATCTACATCATACCATTCATTTAAACTCAATCCTCCCAAGTATTCCCCTACGGGAATAGGAAGCAAAAAAGGTACAAAAGAAGAATAGCTTGAAAAATTCAGACTTTGAGGATAATCCTTTGGATTAACAAAATAAGTTATTAGAAAATCTTTATCCTTTATTCCCCAGTTATCTTCACTAGACCATTCCCAAATGCTAAAATTTATTCCTATATAAGTTTTATTAATATTAATATCATTTACTTGCCATTTCATTTTCTTCCCTATACCTAAATTTTTAAAAACCCCAAAATCATTCCATTCAGTACCTAGTATATCGTTCAACTTTATTGCGTTGCATTCATTACATTTCCATATTAATTCTTGATTATTACTAACTCCCGCTCGATAATTAGTAGCAATTACATTTGGCATAACACCGGTAAATAATAAAAGAACAATAATAAAGTTAAATAAAAACACTTTTTTTCTCAAGTTTTATACCTCCAAATTCATTTTTTGGTGATTTAATAAGCAATATCTGCCTATTTCATAGAAAACCAAAAATAAAAAGATAGTTGTGAGAAAATTGTAAGGAAATAAGTGATAAATCTTAAACCAAATACCTGCAAAAAATAAACTAAAAAAGCTAAAGAAAAAAATACTATAATTTATCTTAGTCGTAATTTGCGAGTGGCGAGGTAAGCTAAAGATAAAAATGATCAGAATCGGTATTAAATTAAGTAAATGGTGATCCCAAGAATCAAAATATGTGAGTAAAGTAATGGTAATTCCAAAAATGTAGCCACAAATTATAGAATTCTTTTCAAACTTCCTGACTATAAAAATTATAAATCCTAATCCTCCTATTATACTTACAATCCAGATTAAAATAAAAAGTTGATTGAAAGGAATATTATAAAAATAATAGAAATTGGCAATTAGTTGAGAAACACTAAAAGAAAAACTTAGAGCAATTGGATTTTCACCAGTAAAATTAGTATCTAGGAAACCTTCCCATAACGGCGGATATAAGACAAAAAAAATAAAGTTCAAAAAAATAGGTAAAACTACTCCGATAAATCTAATAATACTTTTTAAAAAATCTACTTTTATCTCTTTTTTTTTTAAATCGAACTTAAAAATCATTAAGAAAGGAATTAACAAAAATACTGTTGGTTTTATTGTTATACTAACTCCTAAGATAAAACTTGCTAATAAATTCCATTTAATTTCTTCATGTTTAAGAAATAGAAAAAGAGAGATTAAAATTAATAAAACAATATACAAATTAGTTTGCCCTAGAACATAATTATATATGTTAGGTAAGCCCATTAGGAAAATACATATATAAAATATCACCCTTTTATCATTTTTCTCATGATCTTCTTTTCTAATAATAATTATTATTTTATAAAGAAGTACACAGATTAAAATATTTAAAATCAGATTAAGAAAAGTAAACATTATAAATCCTGTATCAAAACCCATCAAATAAAAAGGTATAAAAATAATTGCTGAAATTGGAAGATATCTAAATGGAACTATATATCCTTCTGTATAGAGATCATTTATATCACGAAGTAAAACTTCAGCTGTAACATAATAAACTCGAAAATCAGTTCGGTATCTAAAAAAATTCAGTGTCAAAAATATAGTTAATATAAAGTAAAACACATGAATAAAAATGGCAATTCGAAAAATCTTATATTTCCATAGTTCCATAACTCTTTTTTTTATTTTTAGTATCCAATTAATCAAATTCATTATACTTTAGCCATTATTTTATTAAATATGTAGACTTTTTTTTAATTTTTAAATGTTTAAAATGAGAATCAATCCAGTTTTTAAACCTCCTTATCGTTCTCCTCTTGTTTTATCAAAAAATATTTACTTATCACATAGAATGTTAAAATGAGAAAAAATGTAGATTCAAAATTGTATGGAAATAACGGATAGGTAAGATACCATATACCAACAAAAGCAAGATCAAAAAAACTAAAGAAGTATAAACTATATTTAATAGAATTTGTAAATTTAGAATTTCGTGAAAAATTAAAAATAATAATGATTAAAATTGGAGTTAAATTAAGTAGATGATGATCCCATGAGTCAAAGTAAGCGAGAAGCATAATAAGAATACCAAACGCATAGCCATATATTATAGAATTGTTTTCAAACTTCCTGATTATGAAGATCAAAAATCCTAATCCTCCAATTATAACAATAACTCCTATCAGAATAAAGAGTTGATTAAAAGGAATATTGTAAAAAAAGCAAAAATTCGTTATTAACTTAGAAATGCTGAAAGAAAAATTTAGTGCAATTGGATTACTTCCTGTAAAATTTGTTTCTAAGAAACCTTTCCATAAAGATGGATACAATAAAAAAGGAATTAAGTTCAATAAAACAGGAGTTATAACACCTATTAGCCTTATTACACTTCTAATAGAGTCAAATTTCACTTTTTGTTTTTCTAAATCAAAATTCACTATGATCAAAAACGGTATTAAGAAAAAAGCAGTAGGTTTAATGATAATACTTATTCCTAAAATTAAACTACCAATAAATTGCCATTTTAAATCATTGAACCTAAGAAAAATATAAAGTGATAATAGAATAAAAAATGTTATATATAAATTAATTTGACCATAAATATAATTTAATACATGTGGTAAACCCATTAAATAAATACATATATATAATATAACTCTTTTATCATTCCTTTCATGATTCTCGTTTTTGACCATTAAAATTATTTTATAGAGAAGAATGCATATCAGAAAGTTAAGAAATAAATTAAATATATTAAAAAATACAAATGCAAATTGAAAATTGAAGAATGAAAATGGGATGAAAAATAGAGCTGATAATGGAAAATATCTAAAATCCCATAAATAATATGTTTGATTATAGAGATTTTCAATATCATTAAGAAATATATTTCCTACGCGATAAAAAATGATAAAATCATTTTTATCTTGGTAAAACATGAAAAATAAAATAATTGAAAGTATGAAATAAAAACTATGGAGAACTAGGGCATATTTAAATATTTTCTGCTCTTGCAATTCTTTAATTCTCTTAATAAATTTATATTTTAGATTCATTGAGTTTTTAACAAATTTTAATTTTAGTTTTAAATTCTTAAATTAAATTATTAAAATTAAATTTTTTAATATTATATTTTAAGAGATAAAGAATGTCGTTTCTTACAAGAGCAATTGAAAAAATTACCTATGGAGTAATTGTTGGAAACCGAGATGTTTTTCCTGATAATCTAGCAAATGAAGGAAGACAAGAAATTATTGAGATCTTAAATGAATTGGGTTATGGATTTGTTATCTTGAATGAAGAAGATACAAAATTCGGTGTAGTAGAAACTTATCAAGATGCAAAAAAATGTGCTGAGTTATTTAAAGCAAATAAAGATCAAATCTGGGGGATATTAGTAATTTTACCTAACTTTGGTGATGAAAAAGGAATTGCTAATACTATAAAACTATCAAATCTTAATGTTCCTGTTTTAATTCACGCTTCTTCAGATGAAATTGATAAGATGGACAGAATACATCGAAGAGATGCATTCTGTGGAAAGATATCGGTAACAAGTGTCCTATATCAGTATGGTATTCCATTTACATTAACTAAATACCATACTTGTCCGATAAAATCTGATATTTTTAAACAAGATTTAAAGAGATTTGAAAAAATCTGCCGAATTGTTAAAAAAATCAGAAATTCAAGATTAGGACAGATTGGAACAAGACCTAACGCTTTTGAAACTGTTAGATATAGTGAAAAAATATTAGAATTTAATGGTATCAGTATAGAACCAATAGATTTATCTGAAATATTTGGTCTAGTTAATCAGATTGATGATAACGACCTAAAGGTAAAAGAAAAAATCAATTTCATAACAAATTACACTTCTACCACTAATCTTCCTGAAAAAAGTCTTATAAAATTAGCAAAATTAGCAGTTGTTATTGAAAATTGGGTAATTGAAAATGAATTAGATGGGTTTGCATTTCAATGCTGGCCTTCAATACAAGATAACTTTGGAATTGTGCCATGTGCTGTCATGAGTATTTTTAGTGAAGGACTTGTACCAGCTGCTTGTGAAGTTGATATTTCGGGATTAATAGGTATGCTAATCTTACAAATCGCTTCTGAAACACCTTCAGCTATTTTAGATTGGAATAATAATTATGGTAATGATCCAAATAAAATGGTACTCTTTCATTGTAGCAATCTTCCTAAATCCTTCTTTCAGGATACCAGAATGACAATTCATCCAATTATTTCAGATCAGAAAGGTGATGAAGTTAGTTTTGGAGCAATTCAAGGTCGTATTAAAACTAAACCATGCACTCTATTGAGGATTGAAACTGATGATCTGTTTGGTGAGATGAAGGCTATTTTAGCAGAAGGAACTTATACAGAGGATCCTTTAGAAACATTTGGGGGATATGGAGTAGTTAAGATTCCTAATTTACAAGATTTGCTAAAGAAGTTATGTCTTGGTGGTTTTGCTCATCATGTTGCTGCTTCATTATCTGAAGTTGGAGACATCGTAAATGAAGTTTTAGTTAATTATTTAGGATGGAATGTTATTTTCCATAATGAAAATTTATAATAATTTTTTTAAACTCTTCTTATATCTAAATTTTTATTGAAAAATCCTGTATCTATTAAATTCATCTTTTTTTTGTCCAAGTGTGCTAATAATTCAAATGAGTATCCATCTTCTTTTAAAATACTCTGTTTTTTTTGATAGTTTAAAAGTCTTTTTCTAGTTAGATATATTGAATATTCAGAAATATCGCATCCAATCCACCTACGGTTCAACTTTTCAGCTACTAATAGTGTAGTCCCTGAACCGCAAAAAAAATCAGCAATTAAATCACCCTTATTAGAACCCATCCTGACTATTCTTTCTAGCAATTTATGATGCTTTTGAGTCGGAAATCCTGTCCATTCTTTCGAAGCTGGTTGTAAACAAGGAATCCGCCAAACATCATCCATCTTTTTGTCAGTTACAATTCTATAAATTACATGTCCATTCTCATCTTTTACATTTTTTAGAACACCATTTACCATCTCTCTCTTTAATTGCTTAGTTGGTTTTTTTCTGGGTATTCTCATTTGATTGAATGTATAGTTATTAGATTTTGAATATACCAAAATTGTATCATAAGCTCTAGGAAGATTCTTCTTTCCCGCAGAATACTTGTTATAATAATGCCAAATAATACTATTTATAAACCGATTTTCCCCAAAAACTTCATCCAAGATCATCCTTATATAATGATTTGCATGCCAATCTAAATGAATAAACAATATACCGGTTTGTGAGAGTAATTTCTTAAATAAAATAATTCGTTCATAAATCATTTGAAGATAGGAATCTAAATCCTTACCCCAATAATCATAATAAGCTACTATCTCATAATTCTTATCTTTTTCTTTAATTTCGATGTTATAGTTTGCTCCAGAGAAGAACGGAGGATCTATGTAAATTAAATCTATTTTATCTTTAAAATTATTCAATAAGAAATACAAAACCTCTAAATTTTCCCCCCAAAAAAGTTGATTTTTCCATACTTCTGAGTTTATAGTAATTTTAGATTCATTCTTATTATAATATGAATGATCTTCGAAAGTTGAAAAAAAATTTAAATAAAATTTTTTTAAATCTTCAAATTTAGAGGATTTGTCTTTTTTATCCTCCCAAATTAAATTAACCATTATTTTCTAAATTTCTTTATTTTCTAAAAGAGCATCAAATTCTCTATCTGAAAGAAATCCTTTTGTCATCATAATCTCTTTGATTCTTTCAATAAGCTGAGGTGCTCCCTTCGCTTCTGAAATTGTTTGTTCAAATGTTGCCACTTTTTGACTAAGTTCCGTTAATTCTTCGACTTTTGCATCTCTTTCTCCTTTAAGACTTTCAATTTCTATAAATTTCTCTGAAGTAGATTTTTTTAACTCTTGCTTAAGATCTGCGAGTTCGTTTACTCTCTGCTCTAACTCTGCTTGAATTGATTCTTTCTCTTTCTTTAATTTGTTCATGATGTCACTTTCTCCTGCTTTCAATTTTTTTAACTCACTTTCTAACTCTGTAACCTTCGAACTAGACTCAGATAATTTTTCTTCTAAATCGACTTTTGTCGTTTTGAATTTATTAATTTCAGCATCAGCATAGAGTTTTTCTTCTTTTATCCTTTCAAAATTCTTCTTTGTGGTAATATAATTATTATTTATCTCTTCAAATTTTTTCTCAGTCTCAGTTAATTTGTCTTTAGTGAATTCATAATCCGTTGATATTTTATCAAATTCTTTAGTTTTTTGAGATAATTGTTTTTCTAAATTATTAATCTTTGATCTGAGATCTAATAAAATTTTTCCCTCAATGGATAGCTTTTTATCAGGTTTTTCCTCGGCTTTTACCCAATCTATTGACAATTTTGCCAACCTCGTTATGAAATATATTTATTTGTTTTAATTTTAAAAATTATAATTTCATTATATTATATATTTATTTTCTTAAAATTGATAATTTATAAATTTTACATTAAAATACCTATTAAAGAATAGACACCGTTATAATCAAATCAAATATTTTTTTAATCTTGAATCTCTCGAAGTAATGATTCAAGTTCTTTATCACTTAAAAATCCTTTTCGCTCCATGATCTCTTTAATTTTTTCAATGATTTTTATTGCATTGATTACTTTAGCCATTTTAGCTTCAAATTGCTTGAATTTTTCGATTTCATCGTTCGTATGTTCTCTTTCTTGGCTTAATTTCTTTTTTAGACTATTAATTTCTTCATCTCTATGTTTTATTTCAGCTTTATGATTTTGAATCTCTTCATTTTTATCTAAGAGTTCATTTGATTTATTTAACAATTCTTCTTCTTTACTTTGGATTTCTTTATCCCTTATTAAGATCTTTTCTTCCATTTTAAGAGCTTTTCCAACAGACATATTTAATTGGTTTTCAAGATGTGCAATTTTGGTTGTTGCTTCATTTAGTTTTTCTTCCAAATTTGCTTTATCAGATTTTAAATTTGCTAACTCTATTTCATTATGTAGTTTTTCCTCTTTGATCTGATCAAATGATTTTCTTACCATAGATTTTTTTTCTGTTAATAATGTCAAACTTTTTTCGCGGCCAGCTAATTTTTCTTGAGTTATTTTTAATTCGCTTATTGTATTGTCTAATTTTCTTTTATTTTCACTTAATTCTTGTTCCAAATCGTTTATTTTAAATCTAAAATCCAATAAAAACTGTCCCTCTATGGATATTTTCTTATCTGGACGTTCTTCTACTTTAGCCCAATCTATTGACATTTTTGAACCTCTCAATGCAATAAATATTTATTGTCAATTTTTAAACTAATAATAATCTTTTATAAAAAATAATTATTTTAGTAAAAGAAAATATTGAATCCTTAAAATAGCATAACATTTCATTTTGTATTAAATGGTAAAAATTACAGTTGGAACCGCAGGGTGGGAATATAAAGACTGGAATTTAGTTTTTTATCCAAAAAAATTGGAAGCGTCCCAACATTTAGAATACTTCTCAAGATATTTTGATATAGTTGAAATCAATTCAACTTTTTATAATCTGCCTTCTGAGGATATGGTTATTAATTGGAAAAATCGTGTACCCGATAATTTTCGCTTTATTATTAAAGTATGGCAAAAAATAACACATGAGCTTGATGATTCAGAAAAATTCTTCAAGATCAATGAGTTTTTTAGTAGATTTGCCACACTAAAAAAAAAAATTTTCAGCTTTCTTCTGCAATTTCCACCTTGGTTTAAATATAATGAAAAACATTTAAAAAAACTAACAAATTTAATCGAAATACTTCCCTCTGAATATAAATATATCATTGAATTACGTGATGATTTGTGGTTTAATCCTGAAATTCTTTCTAATTTTATTGATGGGAGAAATCGAATACTGGGAACGACATATATGCCTGGAATTATCCCATATTATATATTAAATCAAAATTTTTATTATATAAGATTGATAGGAGATAGAGAATTAACTGTTTTTAATCGTATCCAACGAAATCAAACTATAGCCTTAAATCACCTTTTTGAAAATATTCAAAATTTAAAAAAGAATCCTGCTATATTTGAAATATTTATTATTGTTAATAATCATTTTCAAGGTCATGCTCCAGAATCAGTCAATATACTCAAACAGAAATTTGGTTTACCACATCTAAGTTTTACCGATCAACGAAGTTTAACTGATTTTATTTGATATTTTCTCTAATTCCTTATTGTGAATAAGAAAATTTTAAATACATTTGATTTAACTATTTTTCTATGGATTTAATTGATAATTTTAAAAAAATAATTAAAGAATGGAGATTATTAGTATTAGTAATTTGGCTCCTAATAGGAGTAGCAATAATTCCATTTCCCGATCCCATTGTTTCTATTATTGGCATTATAATTTTTTTCCCTTTTTTAGTCTTTTTAATGTTCTTATTTTTACTTTCTCTTGTCTCTAAGAAGGACATTTTTAAATACCCCACATGGAAAATTATATTGTTTTTAGTTATTTCCTTACCAATCATGTTGCTGATTTCAATCGTCCTAATAGTTTTATTTTTAATTTCGGTAATTACTTATTTCATTTTTACATCTTGGTTTATCTTATATGGATGTTTTTTAATAGGAAGAAGAACAGATCGACAGGCATTTAAAACGCCCAGAGCAAAACCATTCATAAGAACTCTCATCTTTATTGGAGGATTAGCTGGTTCTTTAGCACTGCTCTATCTTTTTATTATAGCGCCTACTTTAATAGATTTATCCGTTCTAACAGAAACTCCCATTGTATTTCCATGGTATTTAAATGGTGTTTATATACTTGTAGGTGCTATACTTATTGGACTAGCAATTATTATTGTTATTTACAAGTTTAAAAAGGTTTTTAATGGTTGGTTTGGGATATTCGCAATATTAGTCTCCTTTTATACCGTATTTCTTGTACTAAAAATTTATCTTGGTTTAATTGATACGGAACCTAGAAAAATTAGTTCTATATGGGCTTATATTGCTATGATAATTCCTGATATGTTTATTATATTTTATTCTTTAAGTACTCTTATGGGTTCCCAAGCAGAATTATTAAGCAAGAGATTGAAAAGATTTGGGCTTGATACAGTAATAATTTGGTTAATTTTATCAAAAGTAACTTATGAATTTATACATTATTTTCCATATGAGCTCTTTGAAAAAGTTCCAATTCCATGGCTTCAGTTACTTGCAACAATTGATAACGAGCAAATTAATCTCTGGAAAAATATCCTTGTTTTAGCATTCTTTGTCTTGCTTCTAATCATAGTAGGAATATATGAAATTAGGAAATATTCTGAACAACAATTAAAACCGATAGAAAAAGGTGAGCCCTTGATCAAAGAAATACAACCCTCTCCACCTATTATTGAAGGTCCTAAACCTTTTTTGGAAGAACCAGAACCTATCACCGAAGAACATAAATCTATTGAAGATATCTCTATGTCTGACTCTGAAGAAAAAGAATCTGATGATTGGAATAATAATGAAACATTTTAAAATTTAATAGATAAATAGTCAAAATTTCTTAAATTTTCAAATTTTTTTTATATCTAAAAGATTGTTTCTAAAAAATTACAAATTTCTCATAGATTAATAGTTTAATAATTAGTTTTATTAAACAATAATTCAAAAATTATCATACTTAA
>JBHLOG010000107.1:0-11609 GCA_048940765.1 Promethearchaeota archaeon
GACTAAATGAGGTATATGTACTCGCATCCAATTTCTTTCTCTTGACGCTACTCTTACCAAATCCATTTCACTATAAGCAATATATCTTAATCCTCCATGACCTATTTTTGAACTTCTTGAAGATGTACCAGCAGCAAAATCTTGCATATCGACACAAGCAACTTTTAATCCCCTCATTGATGCTTCTCTAGCAACTGCTGCTCCTGTAATACCAGCTCCAATAACTATTATATCATAATAAGTTTCTTGTAATCTTTTTATTATTTTGTTTCTATTCTTATAATTCCAAGACTGATCGAATAACTTTTCTTCGAGATTTTTCATATTTATCAAAATGGAGAATTATTAAACTTAAATTAATTTTACTTGATTTTTTTTTTTATTTGAGATCTTAACGTATTTGTCACTTTAAGTTTCGTGTGGATATTATACATTTTTTCGAAAAGTAAAATTTTATAATTACAAATTAAGTTCTTTTAAGTAAAATCAATTTTTGGATCAAAAAGGGATAAAGCGCGATGTCAAAAGCGGGGGAAAAAAAAAGTATTGGTTGTAGATGATGCTACATTTATAAGAAATCGAATTAAAAGGATGGTTGAAAAAATTGAATTCGCTGAAGTTGTAGGGGAAGCTTCAAATGGAGATGAAGCAATTACTTTATTTAAAGAATTAAAACCAGACTTAGTAACGATGGACTTAGTTATGCCAAATAAAGATGGGATCAAGGCAATTGAAGAGATCATAAAAATTGATAAAAAAGCAAAAATTGTAGTAATTAGCGCTATGGGACAGGAGATGTCGATACTTGAGGCTACTGAAAAGGGAGCAAAAGATTATATCAAGAAACCCTTCAAAGAAGAAGATATTTATCGAACAATTGAACGTTTTTTGAAGCCTAAATAAAAGAATAAAGAATACCCATTCTCTCTAAGTATTTTCCAAGAGCTTTTGCAATATTAAAGGCATTGAATAGATATCATAATAATTATGCTCAATAATTTCCTTAATTAACCCAATATACCTTTTAGGATTTTCTTTATATTTTCGATAACATAATCCTACTAAATTACTTGGTAATTCATTATCTCTCCTCCAGTTTAGCACCTTCTCTTCAATATTTCTTAATGTATAGTCAAAAAACATTCCTTTATACAAACGACGACAGTGATGATATAAATCTATATGGTGATATGTTGTATTACACTTTTCATATGGTGGATCATCTTTTGAAATCATTGGATTTTCATCAAAAAAATATAAAAATCTATTTGCCAAATAGGGTATATCAAATGTTTTACCATTATACGTAATTAAGCATTTGTAGTTTGGAAATATTTTAGTTTTAAGATGGTCACAAATTGCGATCTCTTCTTCGAGTTCTCTTGCGAATAGTATGTGTATTTCAAATTTTTTATTAAGAAAAAAGCCTATACCTACAATAATTATGGGACTATCAATTATCCCTAAAGTTTCTATATCTAAAAATAAGAAATCTTCGACTTTAAAACAAAAACTTAAATCTAAATCATTGATATATCTATTCGTTTTAAGAAGGTTATAATCCTTATTTTTTATGAGTTTTAAGATTTGATTTGCTGCTCTACTAAAATGTAAATTAAATTTTAAATCTTTAAGAGTTTTTATACCTCTCTTTTTTAAGTTTTTTTCAATATATTCTCCAATATAGTTTACTGATTTAAGGTTATATAACAATTTTTTCTGTGTTTTAAATAAATCTAATTCATAAGGAATCTCTTTTTCTAACCATAAGAACTCAATGAATTCGCCCATATTATTTTTAATTATACGATAATTCTGAAACAAATCCTCTAATCTTTTTCCACGATGTTGTCCAATTAACAGTGTAATATCGAAACTTTCGAATTTATAGTAATCCATTGTCTATAAATAATTAAGAAATTTTATTTAATAATGTATTCTCATAAGATTTTTAGTAAAATTGAAAGTAAGCAAAGTTAATTATTCTAATCTGAATATGTAAGTATTCATATTTTCTTTTCCAAAAGTTTCAGAAATAATAATTTCTCTTTCAAATTTGTGAAGCTTTAGACCTAAAGGTATAAAAGTATTTAAGATTTCAGCCTTAGAATATGCTCTTGAATACATTTTTTTACCCTTAAAATTAATTAACACATCTTCATCTAAGTTAGTATCTTCTAGCCAAGGTCCATTTAAACAAAGATAGAAAATTCCTCCTTTTTTAAGTGCCTTTACAATTTTTTTTGCTGTTTTTTTGAATAATTGTTGATCTAACTGTAGCATCGAATATGAAGAGAAAATTCCATCAAATTCTTTATTATAATTAATATCTGTCATTGATATTTCTTTAAATTTAGCCTCAGGTACATTATTTTTCGCTATTTTTATCATTTCAGTCGAAATATCAATCCCTAGAACCTTAAATCCTTTTTCTATTAATAATTTAGCATATGGTAATCCTGTTCCTGTTCCCAAATCTAAAACATACGCTCCTCTAGGTAATTGTTCACAAAAGTCATTAAAAAGGGAATAAATTTGTCCATGAAATTCTTTATTATAAGCTTTAGCTGCATTGTCCCAAGCTTTCTTATTCAGTTTAAGTAATTCAAAATCATCTTTCAATGAAATCACATAAATATTAGAAAAAAGAAAAAAATATATTCTTTTTAATTAGAATTTTTACATTTTTCTGAATTTAATTTCTTTTCTTATTTAGTTTTAAAGAACCTTCTTGATTCAGCATCTCCTAACACGTAATGACTTCCACCACCATGAACCATACAATAAGCATCAAGAAGACCTATTTGATTGCTATATTGTTCTGTGAAACCCCGTCCTCCCATAGTTCTGAATAAATCAATGGAACTCTGAAATGCCAATTCACAAGTTTGAATTTTTAATCCCATTACCTGAGAAGCCATTATTTTAGAACTAGCTATTTGCGTTCGACTATCAATCTCTCGAGCGTAATTTATTAAAGCTGAGATGAATAAATTTGTTTGACGCATATTTTTAGTAATTGGAAATCTAATAATCTGATATTCATGTAATTTATGTTTGAATTGTTCACGTTGAAGGGCAAAACTATGGGAAAAGAAAAGTTTTTTAATGCAATCACCTATAGCTTCTGCACTGATAACTAATCTCTCTTCAGTTAGTTGATGAAACATAATATCTAGACCATCTCCTTCAAGAAGATTTTCTTTCGGAATTTCAACATCATTAAACACTAATCTACTTACAAAAGCATCTCTCATTCCAAACATTCTTGCTCTTGAAGATTCAAAATTATTTAAGTGTTGATGTTCTGTATCTACTATTATACCACCTAATCTTCCGCTATTTAATCGACCATAAACAATGATATTATCTGCTAACATGCCATTAACAATAAATAATTTTTTTCCTTTAGCAATTACTTTATCTCCTTTATCATCGAGTTTTAATTCAATTCTTACAATATCACTACCAGCATTAAATTCTGTCATCGCAGAAGCGGCCATCAAACCATTTTTTACTACAGGGATAAGGTATTTCTCTCTTTGAAAATCATTGGCTTTATAATTTACAGGATTACAATATAGAGTTCCTCCTGCTAAACGTCCCATTTCGATACTCCAATTCCCATTAATATATCTCTCACTTTTAGTAGACCAAAAACCACCACATAAAGCTAATGCAATAAGAGCATTTCGAGTAACATTTCCAACTTCATGTTCTTCAAAATCTATTACTGTACTATAGTAACCCCTCTCTGCTAATTTTTTCATAAAATTAACAACTATTTCTCGTTTCTTTTCTTGAATTGGTTCCTCCGCTGAATAATTTAATTCTTCTAAATTATTTAAATCCTTGTAAAGATATTCTTCCATATAATCATAAAATTCGGCTAAAAATTCTTTCTCTTCCTTCTTCAATATTGGGCTATTTAATAAATCCAATTCTTCAATATATCTACTTATTTCGAGTTTTGGAAATTCTGGGAGTCTTGTATCCATAATAAATAAGACAATTTTCTTAAGATTTTAAATTTTCTTCTATATCAAGGTGGATTTTTTTCCCATTTATCTTAACAAGTCTACTTAAGTCTAATTAGTAAGATTTTAATCAAGATAAAACATAACAATAAATTATCAAATCTAAACAAAACTTTAATTTAAAAATAAATATAGATTGAAAATTCAAATTAAAAAGAAATAAAATTGATGATAAAATGGTAGATAGACGAGTTTGCGTAATAGGCGTTGGTCATACAAATTTCAATTCAATAACTCCTGATATTCAATGGAAAGAAATTATGTATGAAGCTTGTAAAAAAGCTTATGTTGATGCTGGCATTGATGTTAGAAAAGATGTTAATAGCTTCATAACCTGTGCAGAAGATTATTGGGAAGGATTCAGTATTTTCGATGAATTTGTGCCAGATCAAGTCGGTGCACTCTTAAGACCTTGTTGTACTGTATGTGGTGATGGATTATTTGGATTAGCAAATGCTTATATGCAAATAAAAACAGGTTATCTTGATATTGTAGCCGTAGAAGCGCATAGTAAAATTTCTGATCTGTTAACTTTTGGAGATATTATGCTCCATGCTTTTGATCCTCGATTTGAAAGACCGGTTTCTGGATCTGTTGAGAGACCTAATTATGGAGGAAGTCCTGAATATACTTCAGAGGCCCCTAAACCATTAATAGGGCGTTCTGATGAGAAAGAAAGAATTCATCCGTATTTTATGGCTGGTTTAGAAATGCAACATTATTTAAAAACAACAGGGACTACTGAAGAACAATGTGCTGCTGTTGTTGTTAAAAATAAGAAAAACGCATTCTTTAATCCTTATTCAGAATATGAAGCTCAAATTTCAATTGAAGATGTTATGAATTCTGAATATCTGTTTAAACCTGTTAAGCGATTGGATATAAGCCCCAATGTTGATGGTGCTGTATGTTTTGTACTTGCTGATGATAAGACTGCTAAAGATTTAGGCATCGAACCAATATATTTAGCGGGTTTTGGATATTGTTCAGAAACACCTTGGTTGGGCACAAGAGGTATGAATGCAGAATATGCTACTAAAGCAGCTAAGATGGCCTATAAAATGGCTAAAATTGCAGAACCTCGAGAAGAGATTGACGTTGCTGAAGTAGATGATAGATTTTCATTTAAAGAACTTCAACATCTTGAAGCTCTAGGTCTTGCTAGATCAGGAGAAGCAAAACAACTGATTGAAGAAGGAGCGTTAGAGATTAATGGTTCACTTCCTACAAATACATCAGGAGGATGTTTAGGTATAGGAAATTGCTTTGAAGCTACAGGAATGCAAAAAGCTCTTGAAATTGTTACACAACTTCGCGGACATGCAGGTAAAAGACAAGTTGCCAATGCAGAAATTGGAATTGCACAAGCTTGGCGAGGAATTCCTTCTGGAAGTGGTGCAGTTGCAATTTTCAAGAGAGGATAAGGAGGTGGAGAAAAAGTGAAAGAAGTAGCAGTTATAGGAGCCGGTATGACTTTATTCCGTAGACATTTGTTGGAAACGGGAAAGGAACTTTCCTTTTTAGCTACGAAAATGGCAATGGAAGATGCTGGTTTAGAAAAAGATGATATTGATATGGTAGTTATGGGTAGTGCTCCGGACGCTTTCGATGGAATTCATATGAAAGGTGAGAATCTTTTAGATGGATCAGCAGCAGTAGGAAAACCATATGTAAGAGTTTTTAATGGAGGAGGTACAGGAGTTTTTGCGCCCATTGCTGGATGGTGGCATGTAGCTTCTGGTGTTGCTGATATCTGTTTAGTTGTATGTGAAGAGAAAATGGGGAATTGTTATCCTCATCCACAAACAGCTTTTAGACATATATGGGATCCAATTTTGGATAGACCACTTACTCCTAACCTTGTATGGTTATTTGCGATGGAAATGAATCGATATATGACTGTTCATGGTATTAAGAAGGAAGATATCGCTTTAGTTTCAGTAAAAAATAAGAGAAATGCTGTTGGTCATCCAAGTGCTCAATTAGCCGATCCGAATATTACTGTAGAAGATGTGTTAAATTCTGAAATAATGGCTTGGCCTGTAAACAGATTAGATGTCAGCCCGCCCAGTGATGGCGCCTCAGCATTAATATTTTGTAATAAAGATATCGTTCATAAATTCACTGATGATCCAATCTATGTTGCTGGTACGGGATGGAGCATCGATAGTACAATGTGGACTAATAGAGATTTATATTTCCCACGTTATGTAGCACAAGCTGCTAAAATGGCATATAAAATGGCTAAAATTGAAAATCCTAGAAAGGAAATCGATTTTGCAGAGCCTTATGACCCATTTTCTTATAAAGAATTGCACCATCTTGAAGGTCTCTTGCTTTGTAAAAAAGGAGAGGCTCCTATTCTTACACGAGAAGGTGTAACACAACGTGATGGCGATCTCCCAGTTTGTCCTTCTGGAGGATTATTAGGTGTGGGTAATCCGATTGCTGCAACAATGGGTCAGAAAGTTTGTGAATTATATTGGCAATTAAAAGGTGTAGCGGGAAAAAGACAAATTCCAGGAGACCCAAGGATCGGTGTTGCGCAAGCCTGGGGTGATATTATGCAAATGGGAACTGTAATACTCCTTCGGAGGGGTTAGATTAAAGAGGTGATAAAAAAATGGTAGATAAGAAAGATTATAAAGAATGGCCCCCTTTTGCTCCCGGAACTCATGTTCATGAAAGCGATATAACAAATAAAAAAATTACATATACATGGTGGGAACCAGAAGTTCAATACAGTTGGTCTTTAGGCCCGGCAATGAGTAAATTTTTACAAGGATTAAAAGAAGGAAAAATTTATGGAATTCATTGTAAACGATGTAAAAGAATTATTGTACCACCAAGAATGTTTTGTGAATACTGTTATGGTCCAACTGAGGAATGGATTGAGTTACCAGATACAGGAATAATTGAGACATTTTCCATATCTTATCTTGATCCTGATGCTAGGCGAATCGAAGAGCCAATACTTGTTGGTGTAGTTGACCTTGATGGTGCACCTCCACATCATGGATTTATGCATTATTTTGGAGAGATGACGAAAGATGAAATCAAGATTGGGATGAGGGTTAAAGCAGTATGGAAACCTGAGAAGGAAAGAGTAGGTTCGATTACTGATATAAAATATTTCAAACCTTTGAAAGGAGGTGGAGATTAATGGGATTTTTAGAAAAGCAAACAGATCCAACCTCTCCTATGCATTGGCTGGGTGATATGCAAGCAGATTACTTTTATCCTAGTGGAATTGCTGGTGATAAATTTTTCAAGCACCTTATGAAGAATGATACTTTTTTAGCATGTAAATGTCCAAAGTGTAGCAAAATTTATTGTCCTCCTCGTATGTATTGCGAAGACTGTTTTGAAGAAATACCTGATAGTAATTGGAAAGAAGTACCACCTGTAGGTACTGTAAAACTATTTACTGTAGCTAAACTCAATGCCCATGGTAAAAACTTAGCAACACCTAAGGTTGTGGCATTCATAAATATCGGAGGAACTAATGATTCAATGTTGGGTATTATTAATACTAACAATTTTGATAAGGATTTTATGGGATTAAAAGTTAAGGCAATCTTACGTTCAAAAGATAAACGAGAAGGAACTTTAAAAGATATCCTTTATTGGGAAGAAGTATAATTTTTAACTAATTTTTTTTTATTTTTTCAATACTTTTATTAAACAACAAATAAATTTTTATTAGACTAAGATAAATAATTCATTTCTTCTTAAAAGAAAGAAAAAATTGAACAAAGTGAGAAGTTCGATTTTTTGATGTAATTTTTTTAAGGTGATTTATAGTTCTATATCGTTTCTTGAGAGATTAAATAATTTTTTAGTTTCTTCTGGTGTTGCAACTTCTCGTCCTGCAATTTTTGCAACTTTAGCAGCCCATTTAACTTGTTCCCATGATCCCTTAGCTAAATCACCAGAAATAACTCTTGTGTTATCCTCTAAGCCTACTCTTATGTGACCTCCCCATGCGGCGGCGCTAAGTCCTGCTTGAAACTGATTTTTGGCAACTCCGCATACACTCCAAGTAGAACCTTCAGGCATCAGTCCTAATAATTGTCCTAAATTATTTGGGCTAAAAGGAATACCTCCTAAAACACCAAAAACAATTTGAAAATGTAAAGGACGCTCGAACAAAATTTCTTGTTTATTCAAAAAGAGCATATTATACAAACCACCGAAGTCATAAATTTCCATCTCCGGTCTTGTCTTTACTTTCTTCATTTCTTTCGCAAACATTTCAATTGTATAAAAATCATTTCTGAATATATTAGTACCACCCCTTATTACTTTCCCAGCTTTATAATCTCCTATACTAAAATTCATGCTGTTTGTATTCAATGAAGCTATCGGAGGTTTAAACTTTTGTACAGGTGCTATTCTGTCTTCTGGAGTGGATTTTGCACTTATTGCTGCTGTACTAAGATTAATAATTATATTTGGTGCTTTTAATTTTATATTTTCTAGAATATTTCTAAATAGATCTAAATTATGTACAGGATTTCCTTCTTCTGGATTTCTTGCATGAATATGAACAATTGCAGCGCCAGCATCATAACACTTTTTAGCTTCATCTCCAAATTCTTCGGCTGTATATGGTACATTTGGATTATTTTCCTTAGTAGTGAAATTTCCTGCCAATGCGGCACTAATTACTAACTTATTCGATAAATCTTTTTTTGACAATAATATCATCTATTGAGCTATGTATTATGAATTATTAATGTAGATAGGGATTAAAATAAATTTTCGTTTAAATTTTTTCAATTATGGAAAAAGATATCAAAATTCATATAATAGATTAAGATCAGTCTAATTATTTTTATTTAAAGAGAAATTCATATTTTTTATCAATAATAATATAAATGGTAAATAATGAAATTATTAGAAGAAAAAAATGCATTAGTAACTGGTGGAGGGAGAGGTATAGGAAGGGAAGTTGCATTAGATCTTGCACGAAGTGGTGCTAATGTGGCCGTTGCAGCTCGAACTAAAACAGAATTAGACCAAACTGTCAAAGATATTGAAAAATTTGGAGTTAAAGGACTTACAATTCCAGCAGATCTTTCAACCTTGCAAGGAGTTAGTAATTGTGCAAAACTCTTTTTTGAAAATTTCAAATCAATTGATATATTAATTAACAATGCTGGAATGACACAAGTCGCTTCTTTAGTGGATTATCCAATTGAAATGGCTCAGAAAATGTTCAATCTTAATATAATGGGCTATTATGCTATGCTTAAAGAAATATTACCTAAAATGATTGGACAGAAAAGTGGAAGCATAGTTATGACCGCTTCAGTACAAGGTAATATATATTTCCCTCCAAAAAAAGTTGCTTATTCAGCTTCAAAAGCTGCAGTTGCAGCAATAGGAAGATGTTTGAGCTTAGAAGTAAAACCATATAATATAAACGTTAATGTAGTTACTCCAGCTGGAGTTGAAACCAAATTTGCAGAAGATTTAAGAAAGTGGGGTCAACAAATGCCAATTACAGTTCCGCCAGAATATATTTCTCCAGCTTATGTGTTTCTTGCCTCTGGTTTAGCAAAGAAAAAATATAACGGGAGAGTCATTGAATTGCATCCAATCTGTGATTTTTTACCTATATTTCAAGAGGAATTTACTGAAAGGGATATAGATCATAAAGAACTTGTAAAATTAGCGGAAGAAAAAATAAAAAAGGATCAATTTATGGTTCTGAAAAGGAATTCAGAGTTAATTATTTTTATGCTTCAATATACAAGGTAAATAAGATATTTTTACTAACTCTTCTAAATCAATAACATTACTGTATAGCAATTTAAAAAATAATGTAAAATTTATATAATAGAAAATATATTCTTGCTTGTTTAAACTAATATATACATGTTTTAAACAAATGAGGATATAAATATGAATCTTAGAGAATTAGTTGAAAGTCAGGCAGAAAGGTATAACGAAAAGGTGTTTTTATATTGGAAAGATATAACAATATCCTATTCTCAACTGAATGAATTAACGAATAAAGTAGCGAATTTTTTATATGATTTAGGCATCAGAAAAGGAGATAAAGTGAGCGTTTATTTACCAAATATGCCTGAATATGTGTATTTATACCTAGGTATCCCTAAACTAGGAGCAGTTACGGGTCCTGTTAATGCGTTATTTAAACCAAGAGAAGTGAAATTTGTGGTAGGGCATTCAGAAGCTAAAGCTATTGTTACTATCCCAAATTTCATGGAGCTGGTTAATCAAATTAAAGGAGATCTCCCTAATTTAAAACATGTGATCGTAATAGGGGAACCTACAGATGGAGCATTAAGTTTTAGCGAACTTATGGAAAAAGCATCACCGGAAGACCCTCCTGAGGTTATTATTGATGAAAAAGCAGACCCCGCTGCTATTTTATATACATCGGGGACAACAGGTTTTCCTAAGGGTGTTTTGCAAACTCATTTCAATATCAGGAGAAATGCTGAAATGATACGAGATTTCTTAAAGGCAAAAGAACACTTTCGGTTTATGTTAATTTTGCCACTATTTCATTGTAATGCCCAAATAGTTACTGTCATGGCACCGCTTATAATAGGAGCGAGCTGCATTTTAACACCAGGATTTTCAGCTCAAACACATTGGGAAACTGTGGCGAAATATAGGGCATCTACTTTCAGTTGTGTTCCAACAGTACTCTCAATCTTACTTAGAATGCCACATGAAAATCTGGATCTTTCTTCATTGGAATTTGTTATTTGTGGAGCTGCTCCTTTACCTGTGGAAGTATTTAAGGAATTTGAAAGTACTTTTAATTGTAAGGTTATAGAAGGTTATGGCCTAACAGAAGGTACATGCGCTTCTTCAGTCAATCCATTACCTACTGAAACAGAAGACCGTCGAAAAATTGGTAGTATCGGCATACCTTTACCAGGGAATGATATGAAAATTGTTGATGATAATGGCAATGATGTGCCTCCGAATACAAAAGGTGAAATAGTTATCAAGGGAGATAATATAATGAAAGAATACTTCAAAAATCCAGAAGCAAACGACGAAACTCTTAAAGAAGGTTGGTTATATACAGGAGATATTGGATATATGGATGAAGATGGTTTTTTCTACATAACCGACCGCAAAAAAGATATGATAATCCGAGGTGGAGAAAATATATATCCCCGTGAAATTGAGGAAGTACTTTATTCTCATCCAGCAGTTTCGTTAGGTACTGTTATTGGAGTAAAAGATAAGATTTACGGAGAGCTTCCCAAAGCATTTATAGTATTGAAAGAGGGAGAATCCATTACTGAAGAAGAACTTATTAATTATTGCAAAAAGCATCTAGCGGATTTTAAAGTCCCAAAATATGTGGAATTTAGAGATGATCTACCTAAAACACCTACTGGAAAGATAATGAAACAACCACTCCGTGAAGAAGAAGCAGCTAAAACTGGTAAATTATTTAATAATTAATTTTCTTTTCATTTTTCCTAATCCTGATTGCTCGTTTTTAAGACCATTTGGTTGAGATACCCTTAACCCGATTTTTTCTTTAATAAACTATTTTACAACTCAAAAGTTTTT
>JBHLOG010000278.1:0-2832 GCA_048940765.1 Promethearchaeota archaeon
CAACGTAAAGAATTACATCCTGACATATTAGGCACCGGAGAGAAAATTGAAAAATCAGTAGGAGAAAAAGCATTTCGAGTTGTAAAGTTGCGAGAAATAGATGCACAACGTAGAGAATTACACCCTGATATACAAGGTACCGGAGAGAAAATTGAAAAATCAGTAGGAGAAAAAGCATTCCTCGTAGATCGCCAAAAAGAAAGCGCTACTCAACGAATTGAGATGCATCCGGATATTCAAGGTAGTGCTGAAAAACTTGAAAAAGCAATAGAAGAGAAAGCTTTTATGACGGATAGACAAAAGGATAGTTTCGCCCAAAGAAAAGAAATACATCCCGATATAGAAGGTACTGCTGAAAAAATAGAAAAAATAATAGAAGAGAAAGCTTTTATGGCTGAAAGACAAAAGGAAAGTCTCGCCCAAAGAAAGGAGATACACCCCGATATAGAAAGTACTGCTGAAAAAATAGAAAAAACAATAGAAGAGAAAGCTTTTATGGCTGAAAGACAAAAGGAAAGTCTCGCCCAAAGAAAGGAGATACATCCCGATATAGAAGGTACTGCGAAAAAAATATTTAGCACAATAGATAAACAAGCAAATAAAGTTGAAGAACAACGTGAAATCGACGAAAAAAGGATTGAAATTAAAACCGATGCAAAGCATATCGTTGAAAAATTTGAATCAGATGTTAAAAAGCTCAAAAAAGATGAAGATAAAGAAAACCTTTAATTAATCACTTATATATTAATATCAAATTTAAATAACGAGTTTAAATTCATATTTTCTAATCTTTTTTTATATTCTAATATTGCAGGACTAATTGCTCCATTGAAACTATTAATGTAAGTCTTAAATCGGATATAAAAATCTTCCACAATCTCACGGAAAATCCCTCTTTCCATTTGTAAATTTGTCTTCTTAGTAATTGCAATAGCTAATAATCTACCTTCCCTTTGATATAAGATCCTTGTATCTCTGAAATTTATCTCTTGAAGTTCTTCTTCTACACCTTCATTAATTTCATTTATAAATAAATTTAATGCGTTCAAAAAACTACAGATTAGATCATCTTTTAAAAAATTTGAATTATTTGTAAACCTATTACTAACTAACATTGCACCTGTTTCATAATCCATGAAATAAAGAGCATGAAATCGACAGTCTTGTGAATTATACTTTTCAAGTTTAAAACCACAATTTTTGTTAATTTCTTTAAAATTATTTTGAAAACTCATGGTTATAGCATTTGTAAAAAAAAATAAATTATTTCATAAAGTTGTTATGTAATGAAAATTAGATTTGGGTATAAAATACAAATAATATCATAGTAATATTGGAAATTTAAAATGACAAAATTATTAAATTAAAAAAAAAAATGAAATTTAATGAATTATTAAATCGATATTAAATTATCCAATGTAAAATATTTAAAAAAATAAAAATAAAAAAGAAATAAATTTTATATATCCTTACTCAAATATAACTTTTAATTAGCTTATGGTATTTGATTATTATGGAACCAGAAAGTAATTCTCAAGAAAAAAATAAGATCTCTATAGGACTTATTATAAATAATAATGAATTTAACAAAAATCCAATTTTTCCTTCTGAAATTAGAGAAGAAATACAGAAATCGGCATTCTATTTGCTCATCTTCATTTCCCGGGAAGATGTTATTAAAATAAGCTGTTTTCCAACTAAAAATAAAAATATTAAAAAAATTCTCGTAAAACTAAAAGAATTCTCTCCAGATCTTGTAAAAGGAATATCCAATGTGTTGAATGAATTAGAATTAAGTAAAGAAATCTTACATACAACAGGATTATGTTATGAAATGGAAAAATGTTTTTATGAAACCTATTTAGTCGGAGAGATGATAGATTCTGGTGAATTAACCATAGATAAAATTAAGGATAAATTTATGTCTGTTGCAAATGTCCTCAATGTTATAATTGAAGAAATTCCATTTTTAGCATAAATAGAATTAATTTTTATTAATATTTCTAGTTTTTTATTCACTTCTATAGAATTAGGTAATCTATTCATGAACACTAATGTGGAAAATGGTGTTATGATTAATCAATAATGACCAACTCTACACTTCTTTATCTTATTTGAAATAAAAAGTAATTTATGTTTTTTCCCATACTTGTTTAATAGATGATATAGCTCTCCAGCCTTTCCAAAAAATTAACCACAATATAATAAAAATAAATAAGGATGTTGCAAAGGTATATCCACCTATAAAGAGATCTACAATGATTAGAAAAGGAATTCCTGCAACTGAAAATCCAAACAAGTATCCATATCCCCAATATCGATTTTTTAACCCAATAACTACTGTAGGGATAATAGTAGTGAAAATTATTGTCAAATAAGACCAAATCTCCATTGAATCTAATATTATAAGCATGTTTAGCCATGACGTAATAAAGCCTATTATTATCCAAATGATTGTCCCAATATCAATTTTGAATTCTGGCTCTGGTCTTCCAACAGTTTGCTCCTTTTTTATGTTTGACATGATTTAATTACTAAAACAATATATTTAACTAAAGTAACTTCTTCTTTTTTATCTGTTCTTTTTTTTAATATAATCTTGATTTACTTAAAAGCCTAGAACCTATAATCATTTAATTTATAAATCCCTACTCATATATTAATTGTAAGATAAAAATTAAATTTTGCACAAAATTAAAAAAACACAAAATTAATAATAATCAAAAACCAATTTAAAAAAAATCAAAAAAAACAAGACTCCTGCCTACACCCTGGATTTTTGTCTTTTGGTAGTGTAAATTCTTACACTCTGATTTCGCCCTCCTCCCCCTA
>JBHLOG010000108.1:0-11483 GCA_048940765.1 Promethearchaeota archaeon
TTCATTTACGAAGATGAGAATATAACTGTAGAAGCTTTCCCTGTTAATCATGGAACTTTAACTTCATATGGATTTAAATTTATTACACCAAAAAAAATAATTACAATTTCAGGTGATACAGCTCCTTTTGATGAATGTTTTGAATTTTATAAAGGATGTAATATTTTGATTCATGAAGTCTATTCTTCAAATAAGTTTGAAAAGTTACATCCTAATTGGAAAAGGTATCACTCTAATGTGCATACCTCCTCAAATGAACTTGCAAATATTGCTTCTAAAATAAAACCTGATTTATTGATTCTTTATCATCAACTTTTTTGGGATGCGAGTGAAGAAGAACTTTTAGCGGAGGTTAAGAAAAAATATAATGGAAAAGTAGTTTCAGGGAAAGATCTTCAGATTTTCTAATATTTTTCTCTTAAGAATAGACAATAGTAAAACTTTTTTTAAAGGATTCATTTACTATTACAGAATTAATAGTAATTTAAAGATACTTTAAAACACAGAAGTTTAAAAAAATTTACCAGAATTGAAAATACGGAGGAGATTTATCGTCATCATACCAATCCGCTGCTTTTCATGCGGCAAACTCATCGCTCATGTTTATAAGCCTTATCTTGAGATGTTAGAAAAAGGTGAAACTTCCGAAAAAGCTTTTAAGGAGCTTGGAATTGAAAGATTCTGTTGTAAAAGAATGGTGGTCGGGCATGTTGATTTGATCGATGAATTACTCAAATTTCCCCGATTACAATAATTCTAATTTTTTAAATACCTTAGAAAAAGTATATATAAAATATTACTGTTTTCCGTAATGGGCAGTCCATCTTGTTTTTCTTGCTTTTTTGTTATATTCAAGCATAGCTTTTCGACACTTATTAGTGCAAAAATTCAGAATTTGACCATCCCGTTTCACAAACATAAAACCTTTCCCAATTGGGATGTCATAACCACAGAAACTACACTTTTTTACTTTAACCATTATTAATCAACTTGGAATTTGTTAACCTTTATTCCTTCTTAAAGAGTTCAGCTTCTCCGTATTTTATTACTTTCAAATTTATCAAAGCCATATCATGGGTAACCTCATTACCTCGAACTGTTTTTCTCCTTTTTTGTCCCTTTCTTTTCGGTTTATATCCAATTCCTCTTTTAGAAACAAGAATCCTCTTTTTAACTGGTCCTTGAACATCTTTTCTCATTGGAAAACCACTAGAATCACTGCCCCCAGTAATTTCTAATTCGTAGTTTGGAAATCCTATGACTCCACCTTTAATAGTATCTCCAACTTTCATCCCTTCAAATCGAAATTTCTTTTCATCAATCTCAATTAGCTTTGATAATCCTTTCCCGGGACCTTCGTTTCCACCACTAATGTTTAATTTATATACTATTTTTTCAGAAGACACGATGTATCAATTTAGAACTTAAAAAAGCAAGATTAACTTCTAAAATGTATTTTTTCATAAAAATTTTATGGAATTATAATGTTTAGAAATACTTCCCTAATAACAATGATAATGAAATTTATTTTAATGAATAAACTATTAGAATTATATAAGAAAAATATAGATATTCCTCTATGCAAATTTTTGAAGTACATGAACTACAAGAATTTCCTTATATGGAAATAAAAGAAGTAGTTCAGGGGCAAATTGTTGGTGATATTTTAAATGATACAAGTATAGGAAAAGTTTTTTTACTTGTAGATCATGATACTAAAAGAATTTGGACATGTAATGGACACACGAGCCCTCTTAATGTTCAAATCTATGGTGCAATCTTAGCAAATAAGTTACGACAACAATTGAAACTATTTTATAGAATATATCCATTAAATTTGTATTCTCGAGAAGATAAGCAATTTCTTGAATTATTGGATAAACCGATTGGTGCAGGTCGAGCTAAACCGATCGAAAAGAAAGAATTTTCAGAAGAAATTCCGGATAAGTATACTGGAACCACTTCTATTTCAAATCCAAACGTCAATAAGGCAATAGAATATATAAATCAAATTCCTCCACCTGATAATCGTATTCGAAGATTTATGGTAATAGGTGGAACAATATTTACTGATGAAGAAATAACAGAATCTTTTCTAAAAGAAGAAAAAGTTAAAGTAATCCCTATCAAATTAGGAAGATTAAATAATGGTTTTACTTTCTTTCAAGATCATAACTACTCAACGCGATTAATTATAAAAGAACGGATGATACAAGGGATTGAATTTTATATTAATAAAGATGACAAATCTCCTCCTATTAAAATAGAGGTACCCATCATCCCAGAGAATAAATTTAATAAACCTAGATCAATCGACTCGTTAGTTAAAGCATTTCAAATTCCAGAAAAATTACCAGAAGATAATGAAAAATAAAGAGAGATTGAGATAGAAATTAATTATAAAGATGATTCTATTAATTAATCCAAGGACTTCTAAAATTTCGGAAGTCCGATCGCATTTTTTTAGAGAACCTAATACAGGTTTATTGTACCTAGCAGCTAATTTAGATTTAAATGATATTCCTGTTGAAATTTTAGATCTTGAGCAATTTAGAGATTTAGATAATTCTGGGTTGGAAAAAGTAATTAAAGAAAAAATAAAAGGTAATAAGATTTTTGGGATTACAGCTCTTACTAATACTTTCTATATTGCTCTTAATATCGCACGAATCATTAAAAATCAAGATAGAAGTAATTATGTTATTCTAGGAGGTCCACATGTTTCATTTACATATAAACAAGTTTTAGAATATGATAAGAAAACTGAAAATGTCATTGACTTTATTTGTATTGGAGAAGCTGAGAATTCTTTTTTGCAATTAGTAAAAATATTAACATTTCAGATTGAAAATGAAAAAAAGTTGAGCAATTATGAAAATCAATTACAATCCATTAATGGTCTTGCCTTTATTGATTCAAAGGGAAAACTAAAATATACGCCTAACACAAACCAAATAGATTTAGAAACCTTACCATTGCCAGGGCGTTATAAATTATCTCAAGAGAATTATTATTACACTGTAGCAAATGTTATTGTTAATAGAGGTTGCCCTTATCAATGTTCATTCTGTTCTAGACAAAATTTATTTAAAAATACTAGGATTAGAAGTATCAAATCAATTCTTGGAGAAATTAGAGATATCTTATCTTTACAAACTTATACTCACATCAACTTTTATGATAATATCAACATCAATAGAGAATTTTTCAGAAATTTTTGTAAGATCTTTATTGAAAATAACTTTACGATCTCTTGGGGGTGTGAACTTCGTGTTGATACAATAACCACTGAAGATGCCCAGTTATTGAAAGAAGCAGGATGTCAATTAATAGCCACTGGTATTGAATCTGCTGATGAAATTGTTCTCAAAACTAATTTCAAATATCAAGATCCAGAAAAAGTTAGAATTGGAATTGAAAATCTAAAGAAATACGATATTGCTATTCAAGCTTATTTTGTACTAGGCTTACCAGGAGAAACTGAGCAGAGTTTTTTTCAAACACTAGAATATATAAAATCCTTACCATTAGACGAGAATGATGAATTATCCTATTTTGTGGCAACTCCATACCCCGGATCTCGTTTGTGGGACGATAAAGAAAGTTTTGGTTTAAATATTTTTGAAAATGATTTTACAAAATATGATTGCAATCATATAATATTCGAGACAAGAGAATTAAAGAAAGTAAAATTGGAACAATTATATGTTAAAGCAAAAGAGGTTGAGAAAGAACATAATCAATTTTTTAATTAAAGCCTACAAACTGATATGGTGATATTCAATCCCAAGTGAATTTACAGAAAAAATCATATACGTTATTAAAAATATTCCAAAAGGAAAAGTCCTTACTTATGGATTTATCGCCAAACTAGCAGGAAATCCAAGTGCAGCCAGGCAAGTTTCATGGATTTTACATTCATCAACAAAAAAGTATAATCTTCCTTGGCATCGTGTTATTAATTCAAAGGGATTAATTGCACTGAAATCTGTTGAAGATCGTGAATATCAAAAAAATCTATTACAAAAAGAAGGAATTGAGGTTCTTAATGATTTCAAAGTGGATCTCAAAAAATTCCTTTGGAGAATCGATTCTATCAATAATATTAAAACGAATTAATAGAAAAATTGAAGAACACCTCATAATTAGACAAGATGTTATATTAATTTTTTTGTCTATTTGAATTTTTATTCAAGGATAATTTTATTAATAAAAGATTAACTCTAGAAAAATGTAGATAAGCATTTTTTTTATGTTATCTATAAAACACACTATTATAAATAAAAAATATATACAAAATATACAGAAATTTAAGTTTAAAGTAAAAAATATTATATGTGAAAATTATGCCTAAGGCTGTTGAATATTATGTCGGTGAAGCATTAGTTGGTGATGTCGCTGACCCAAATTTAGCACATATAGATTTAATAATAGGTTCTAAAAATGGACCTGTAGGAGTTTCATTTGCAAATGCTCTTAGTACTCCTTCTAAGGGGCATGGAGGGTTACTCGCAGGAATTCGCCCAAACCTACTTGCAAAACCAGTTTCTCTTATTGTACCTAAGGTCACGGTTGCTAAAATGGATGATGCAAGTAAAATTTTTGGACCTGCTCAAGCAGCTGTCGCTAAAGGGATAGCTGATGCTGTTGAAGAAGGATTGATACCGATGAATAAAATAGACGAATGGTTAATAATTGCAAGTGTCTATATTCATCCTGCTGCCAATGATTATCGTAAAATTTATCAATATAACTATGGAGCGACAAAATTAGCAATCCAAAGAGCTTTAAAAGGATATCCTCCAATTGAAAAAATTTTTTATGATAAAGATCGAGCAAAACACCCGGTTGCCGGTATAAGAGTTCCAAGATTATGGAGACCTCCCTATATTCAGGTAGCATTAGATCATCCCGCTTTAGAGAGACAAATGAGAGTTGTCAAGGAATTACCAAAGAGTGATCGTATTATTTTAGAGGTTGGTACTCCATTTCTAAAAAAATATGGTGTAGAATCGATTAAGAAAATTCGAGAAGTTGCTAAAGATAAATTTATTGTAGCTGATTTAAAAACTTTAGATGTTGGAAAATTAGAGGTTGACTTTGCATTTGATGCCACTGCTGATGGAGTTGTAGCAAGTGGTTTAGCTTCTTCTGCCTCACTAGATAAATTTATTTTAGAAGCACAGCGCCTTGGTATTCACGCCTTTGTTGATACAATGGAAGTTGAGAATCCTATTGAGAAATTAAAATCCTTAAGACAAGTCCCTGATGTTGTTATAATTCACAGAGCTATTGATGTTGAGCAATCTATAGAGGGAGATAAGTCTCCTGATGCTGAACAGAGAGTTAGATGGGGTTTAGTTCCCAAAATTAAAGAAATTTATGCTGGTCAAAAGAAAGCTTCAGGAAGAGATAGAGTATTAGTTGCAGTTGCCGGAGGAATTGAACCTAGTACTGCAATATATGCAATAGATCAAGGAGCAGATATCTTAATAGTTGGTCGATTTATTGCCTCAGCGAAGGATGTTGAATTTGCTATGAGAAGAATGTTAGGTGTTCTTCCAGGTTATCAGGATATAGATCTAAAGCGCATTCATTCTGAGGACGATGATGAAAGTATAAAAAAGCCGACTTGGGATTGAGATTTCCTTATTTTGGCAAATAAAATTAATTTTTTTTAAACCTCAATTTTTCAGTATCAAAATTTTAGTCTATTTATTAAGGAAGTATATTATTTTTTTGATGAATTCTACTTTAATAAATAGAACCTTAATAAGAAGAATTTCTATCCTTGTCCTAATTTGAAAATTTTATCATTTTTTTTAACAGGTTTATCCACAGCAATTCCAACAGTTATTCGATCTTCCTTGGAGGAAATATAGGGGGTTTCTGTTAAGTTTTTCTTTTGCTTAATTTGAATAGAATTTATTTCCTGTCTTAAATATGTCTCTGTGTGAGTCCCGATAACATAAATCTCATCTTTTAATTTAAGTTGTCCCGATGTTAAAAGAATTTTAGCAGCCTTTTTTTCGGGGAAGTAATTCAGTACCTTCCCAATTTCAACTTTTTTATAATCTGAGATATTTCCATCAAAATCTTTTTGTATCTCACTACCTGTTGGCATCCCAAAATAAAATCCTTTAGAAAAACCTCGATTATATACCTTATTTAACCGGTTTAGCCAGTTTTTTACCTTTTCTTGCGTGAAATTATTATCATAATAGGCATCAATAGCTTCCTTGTAACATGAAGTTGTCTCTTCAATATAGATTGGATCTCTCATTCGACCTTCAATTTTAAAAGCATCTATTTTTGCTTCAATTAATTCCGGAATATGTTCAATCATACAGAGATCTTTGGTATTAATAAAAAATACTCCATCATATAACATCTCATTATTATGATCATCAATAACTCTCCATTTTCTTCTGCATGGCTGAATACATTTACCTCTATTCGCTGAATAATCTTGAGATTGACAAATCTCAGCTGAAAAATAACATCGGCCTGAAATTGAAGTACATTGAGCACCATGCACAAAAGTTTCAATTTCAGTTTTAGTTAGTTTATTTTTAATTTCTTTAATTTGGATTAATGATAATTCTCGTGCCAGAATTAGTCTTTGAGCTCCTAATGATTCATAAAATATAGCGGTTTGAGAATTAGAAATGTTAGCTTGAGTGGAGATATGGAAGTTTAAACCTTTCTCTTTCGCTAGTTGTATAGCCCCTATATCATGAATAATCACAGCATCAATTTCTGCCTCTATTGCTTTATCTAATATTTGGTCTAAAAGAGGAAATTCATTTTCATATATTAAAATATTTGTTGTCAGGTAAGCTTGAGTATCATTATCATGACAAGCATTTACAATCTTATTTAGATCTTTTAGTTTAAAATTATCACTATACATTCTCATATTAAATGACTCAACACCAAAATATATGGCATCTGCTTTACCTAATACTGCATTTAAAGATTTATAGTTTTTTAAGGGAGCCATTAATTCTATTCTTTTTCCAAGCATAATTTTTATTTTCTGGGTTTTATATATGAGTTGAAATCAATAATTAACTAAATGAAAATAGTATAGCATTGTGTACATAGTTAATATCCATTTACATTTTTTAGATTTATAATTTAACTTAATTAATTAGGAATTGAAAAATTTATGTTTTTTTACATTTAACTCAATTTTCTGCCTTTGTAGCTTCTATTTTTTCACTGAATTTATGAATTTTTAATACAATATATACTCCAATATTACAATTAGTTATTTACATTCCTTTTTTTTTTAATTTAAATAACAAATAACTCATTTTTAATTGTGTCTGTAAAAAGTAAAAAATGGAGCGATTTACAACCGAACTTTGCTAAATTTTTACCTAAAGTCCATACCAAAAATGGAACTTATATTTTTCATCCAGGATTCATTTATCAATCTCTCCTAAAGGAAACAAACATTTCGAAATTTAATGCAAAAAAAATAACAGAACAGGTCGTACGATTTTTAGTCAATGCAAACTTAAATTTAATAACTGCCCCACTTATTAGAGAGATTGTTAATGTTCATTTACTAAAGGAAGGATTTGAGAAAGAAAGATTGCAATATACACGAATAGGATTACCTGTTTATGATTTAAATAAAATTTTTGCTGAGCGCGTCGAATGTAAAGAAGTTGTTTCGGATATTATGAACTGGGTAATTACAGAACATCAGGAAGTAAATAAATTAATTAAACATATTTAATAATCTTTTAACTTTTTATCCCCGCTTGAGAAGATATATTTAAATAAAATCTCTTTTTAATTTCTAAGATTTGGATAAAAATTTAAATACAGCAAATCGAATTGAAAAGTTTATTTCAGATATCATAAATCTAATCATTACAGAATATCACAATCTTAACAAATTATTGAAAAAATATTGAGAAAATAGTCTTTTCTTTATATAGGAAGAATGCTATCTGATATTGTGATGAGTTTAGAAAAAAGAAATGCTTTCAATGAACTTTTGCTTGAAAATGAATGTAAATTATGTGGTACTGCTGGAAGAATTATTATCTATCGAAGTGATTTAGAAGAATTTGAAGAAGTTAAGTGCTATTTATGTTTAAAAAAAGTCTAAAAAAAAAGAAATGATGTGTTCGATATTTAAAGTAGATAAAACCGTTCAAGATATAACTAGGGAAATCCTCTATATTATGGACCAGTACGATTTTCCAGATCAAATATTTCAAATTAAAGGGAGAAAATATCTATATTTAGAAGAAATTCACGCGCTTAAGTGTGAAGTCGCTTATATCAAGGAATTGATGGAAAAATGGTATAGAAGACGATATCGTGAAAAGTGGAAACATGAATATAATGCACATTCTCAAAAAGTAATCCAGAATTTATGTTCAATTACAATGAAAAATATTTCCTTTTGTTTTTTAATTGTAGAAGAAAGACCGAAAGAAATTAATTATAACAAAATGTTAAAATCCTACGCTGCCAAATTAAATAAGATAATAATGAATTTATCTAGCTGGATTGAGTATTTATATCAAATAGAAACCCAAAAAAAGAAACATCTATCCGTTTGCAGCAAATACAATCAAGAAAAAAGAGAAAAATATAAAATATATGAGGATTAATACCTATGGGATTTACCTTATATCTCTTTATAGTTGTTAGTGATTAATAATCTATTTGGGTTTATTTCTAAATGTTAGAGTCTTCTTTAAGCCAGGATTAACGGTTTATTATAATTAGCATAATCGTTAAACTAGATTTTTCTGAAGTTTTCTATCAAGGAGTCTATTAAGAAAGAAAAAAATTAATAAAAAGATTCTAATTACTTATTTTAAAATTTATTTACCACTCTTTACATAAAATTAATATTATCCACCAGAATTATTGAATCGGACGACTTTGAGCTTGAAATATAGGTCCTATGAATTGTGAATATAATTTTGCATATCCTTCTTGATCTGAGACTACAGCTATCATTTCAGATTCCTTATCTGTAGCGGGAGCGAGAATTACTTCTTCAGCATCTCGTGTAACTGCGAAAAATTCCCCTGCAGTTTGTAATTGACGGAATTGGATATTTCCGAGCTGTTTCATCTTATTTATTATTCCTCCGTACTGATTTAAATCCCAAAACGATGTGAGCATAAATCTCGCTGCTTTTTTCTGAAATGCATATTCAGAAACAATTTGTAAGATTTCAGGTACAACATATGGAGTAACAATAATAATTGAGGATTTCGTACGATAAACAGCATCTTTTACAGCAGCAACTAAAGCAGCCTTTCCAACTATAGGCCAAGTCGTAACCTTTGATATTTCTGGTATTGCACTTGCAGCGGTATGAATATCACCTAACTTACTTTCATTATTTTCAGCAAGCTCAGTGCCATCATCAATAGAGTTCATAAATTGTAAAGTAAAATCTGCAATAGCATCTTTAACATTTTGAATAGTGTCCTGTGTAGTATTTGATAAGCTACTTTGAAGTGTTTTTGCGTTTTGTTCATATTTGGATTTGTGATCTGCTAGCATATCTGATAAATTATTATTCATATCTTTTGCTTCAGCATCCCATAATCTAATCTCGCCATCAACTTTTTCTGAACATTCTCTTTTACCGTTTGCAAAATTAGTATCAACATCTCGAGTCCAATCGGCGCTTATTCTTTTAATTTCTGTATCAAAATCAGTATAATGTCTTAGAGAATTTTCTTTATGATTATTTATACTGTCATCATATTGGCGATGATGTGTTTTAAATGAGTTTTCTAAGGAATCCTTAAGTTTAATTCGAGTATCAGAACAATCTTTTACACCCGTCTGTAAGGTATCATCAACTTCTCCTGCTAAATCTGTTGCAAGGGTTTGTAATTGTGCATCTACGGTTTCTTGGGCTTTATAGTCAAGATCTGTAGTTTCAGACTCCATTCCTTCATTTTCTTTAACCATTATATCTGTAACATCAGTTTTTATCTGCTCTGTTGTTTTTCGTGTATTTGCTATATAATCATCACATGTTTTAATAAAATCAGGTTTCATGGGCTCAGAATATTTTAAAACATTTTCAATTGTTGTTTGATGCCTTGCTTTGTATTTTTTCTTTTTTCCCATCCAAAAGAATCCTTTTTTAGCCATATCTTCAGAAAAATCTGTAAACCGATTTGCATGTTCAAGTAAATTATCGATTAAAGTGAGTGTCATACTCTTGAAGTCATTTGTCTGATTTGTTAAGATTCTATGTCTCTCATCAACAGCGGTTTTTAAATTTGTTTGGAGAGTATCTGTAGTGTTTTTAACGTGATTTATGTGTTCCTTTAATAAATTAGAAATTTTAGATTTCAAATCAGCAATAACCTTATCCATACGTTCTAAATATTTCTCTAAAATTTGCTCCATCTTTGGCTTAAGTTGGTTTGCTGTGCTTTTATGCCTTTCAACATGTTCATCCAGTTCCATTTTCAATTCTTTTTCTAAATTTTCAATCCTGGTGGAAAAATCTTCCAATAATTTCGAGATTAGATCTGTAAGATTATCTTTAAATTTAGTAACTTCCGTTTCATTCTCATTAACGATTGTTTCTGATATATTTTTTAATTGTGAATTCAGATTGTCCATTATAGAATGAAGATTACCTTCTAATGTCTTGGTAGTCTCAGTGAAACGGTTAGTAGCGCTATCAATTCGATTTTTTTTAGTTGAATTTTTTGAATCAGAATCTTCAAAAAAAGCTTTAATTTGGGTATCGACTGCTTTTTCAACTTCACCGATACTTCTATCTTGAATTGCTTCAAGTTTTTCGAACCTATCAGATTGATCAGCTAAGATTGTATCTTTAATTTTCGCAATTTCATTTCTGAAGTTTTCAGATTCATTAATAAACAATTCAAAATATGGTTGAAGCGGAATATATCTATCTATAATACCCTCCACTCTTTTCAGAAATCCTTTCTCAACAAGCCAATTTGTTATTTCTATAACAGTTTCGTATTGGAGCGATTCATTTTCCTCAACTAAAGTCATATAGACTTCAGATGAGGTAGCGCGGGGAACTCTTAAATATACTAGATAAATATTGATGTGATCTTCCGTGAATCCATATCGAGTGAATATTTCTTTAGTAAAATCTTTTAACGACATAAATTTATCTCCATAAATGACATAAAATTCGATCTTCTATCTTAAATTAAATTTAAGATGAATTTCATATAAATATTTTAATTTGAAAATCTTTAATAATATTTTCAAAATCATAATATTAAAAGTTAAGCTTGAAGGGAATTATTAATACCAAAATTAGTTCTAAACTAAGCAAATTTTAAGCTTTTTTATATTAGAAACTCCTTTTACAGAGATGAATTTCAATAATTGCGTGTTAATAATTTAATTGGGAATATTTATTCCTCAATCCTTTTTATATCACCCACGTTTATTAACTTAGACCAATTTAGGTGTTAAAAAAGAATGAA
>JBHLOG010000109.1:0-11369 GCA_048940765.1 Promethearchaeota archaeon
TCTACCCCTCTATAAGAAATTTAGAAATGATAATTCTCAATGGGATTTAATTGAATTAGAAATTGATGAATATTGTAGGAATCTAAATCTAGAGTATGAAATTGCGTTTCATCATGGAGGGTTTTCAAAAAGTTAAATTTATTATAAGAATTATACAAATGAAAATAGTAATATAATCAAATGCCAAGCAGTATATTCTCTCATCAAGCTCCAGGATTGATAATAAAAATAAAGTATCCAAATAAATTTGATGGGACAGCTTTATGTATTAGCGCTTTTGTGCCTGATATTAATATTATATTTGAACCATTTTTACCATTTAATTTCAGAGATTTTACCCATAGCTTATTAGGATTGGGGCTATTTACAATACCATTGACTATAATATTCTCAATATTCTTTTGTATTTATGTGGCACCTTTTCTCGCTAATCTTGCTAAAAGAAGTAATATCATATACATGCCTATGAAGTATTTTGGTATTGATGAGTGGGATAATTTAAAGAAAAAAAAATTTAATAAAAGATTTTTTGTTGTTGCTTCGTATTCTGCTTTGATTGGAGGTCTTACCCACCTTTTACTTGATCTCCCTGCCCATGCAACAATAGAACTATTTTTTCCTACAATACTTCAATCTCCTGATATACTATTATATTCGATTATTGATTTTGGTACAATTAATATTGGGCAAATACAAATTGAACGTAATTTAACTGTCTATCAACTCATATGGATAATTGAAACCTTAATTACATTTTTTATTACTCTTTATCTTCTTAGATATATTAAGAAACATGACTTAATTAGAAAATGGTACGAAAATAATAATTAATAATGGGATAATCTCTCTTTTTCCTTAACTTTCACTAACTTTTGTTAATGATTTCATTTTTCGCGATATTTCGAAATTCACAGATATCAGAAGAGAATGTACTTATGGAAGTAAAGCTTATAAAGGATTAAAAGGTTTAAAGAAAAGAGAAATCATGGTAAATATTTACAGTAGTTCAAAGATAGTAAGTCCTATGATATCAAGACTTCGAGAAGAAATTAAAATCAATAAGAAAGAAGCAGTTTCGAAATTCTGGGAAGAAATTGAAAAAAAAGGCACCCCTATCTTTGAAGAAATTGAAGGAGATAATAAATTTAATATTATTACATTTCTGGTTCGAGAAGAAGAACTGGTAGAAAATATCTTTTGTTTTAATTTATTTGTTACTGAAGATATAAAAAAAGGCTTACTAGAGAGAATTGAGGATACTAGCATTTATTTCAAATCCTATAAGATTACAAAAGGTATACGAGATACATATTTTTTTAGTAAAAATAATCCACTTGAACCAAAGGATCCTGTCGAAAATGTTTTTAAGCATATAAAATTGGCTTTTTCTGACCCATTTAATTCAAAACTCTATCAATTCAAAGTGGATGGCCTGCAAATGCCATTGAATGAATTTGAATCTCCTGAAGCAACTCCCCAACCTTGGTATGGAGAAAAACCTAATATTACCCATGGTAAAGTAGAAGAATTTACATCCCATAGTAAAATATTAAATAAAAAGCGCAAAATATTAGTTTATACACCCCCAAATTATTCTAAACAGGATTCTCCTTATCATTATCTTTTATTATTTGACGGATTATTGTTTGAAGAAATAGCAAAAGTATCTTCTACTCTTGATAATCTCATCTCAGATGAAAAAATTCCTCCTATGGTTGCTATTCTGGTAGAAAATTTCCTAGCTACAAGTATTTCTCAAAGGGCTGGAGAGTTGCCCCCTAATCCGAAATTTTTAAAGTATATAATTACAGAATTGATACCATGGGTTCATAAAAATTTTAATGTCACTACAAATCCTTCTCATTCTGTTATTGCTGGAGCTAGTTATGGAGGGATTGCATCCACATATATAGCATTTAAACATCCAGAGATCTTTGGTAATGTTTTATCTATGTCAGGAGCTTTTTCTTGGTATCCAGGTGCAGAATTTTGGGTAAATAGAATAAAGGATCTTGAAAATATAGAACACTGGTGGATAAAAGAAGATGAAAAGGAGGCAGATTGGCTCGCTCGTCAGTTTGTTCAGAAGGAAAGATTACCTTTAAAATTTTATCTTGATGTAGGCGTGCTTGAAGAAGCAGATCCCACCAATTTATTTATTTCTAACCGTCATTTCCGTACCGTTTTACAAGCTAAGGAATATCCTGTTCATTATGAGGAATTTCTTGGTGGTCATGACTTTGTTTGTTGGCGAGGTTCAATAGCAAACGGCCTTATTTATCTTATAGGAAAATAAAGATAAACATAATTATTTTAGATAATAAAGATTTTATACAAATGAACTTAAAGTGAATTCGAACTCAAATAGTAATAGAAAACAGGAAATCATTGCTTATATATTATTAATTTTAACTGCTGTTATCTGGGGGGGTACTTGGCCATTAGGTCGATGGTTAGTATCTGAAGAGGTTGGAGGAGAAACGATCCCCCCATTTATGATAGCAGTTCTTCGTTATTTCTTAGCTATAATTTGTTTTTTTCTTATCCTCAAATATAAAGAAGGATCTTTAAATTGGCAATTTGCTAAAAAAAATTGGAAAATCTTGACCCTAATGGGATTATTGTCTGTAACAATTTATCAAACAGGTTATCTTATAGGTGAAATTTTTACTGCAGCAAGTGATGCTAGTATCATTGTCACTACAAATGCTATTTGGGTAGTAATTCTTTCTAGTATATTTTTAAAAACAGAGCTTTTTAGCTGGAAAAAATTGATAGGAACAATAATGGCTTTTACTGCGGTCATAATTATTGTAGGATTTTCTCCAAATATTGATGTCTTAAATCGATTGCTCGGAGATATTTTAATTTTAATGGCCGCATTTGCTTATGCCATTTATACTGTTACATACCGATATTTTCTGAATAAAACCAATGATAATCCTGATTTAAATAAACCAAGCTCTTTATGGATAATCACTTGGATCTCTTTTTTTGGATTTTTAATAACTATTCCTATATCTTTTATTATTAGTCCAGAATTTCTCAATCCATTAGAGTATATAAACGTTCCACCTCGAATTTGGATTGGAATTGTATATTTAGCGTTCCTATCTACAGTTGGAGCTTATACTTTCTATTTAGAGGGAGTTAAACGTTTAGATGCAAGCAGAGCAGCAATATTTCAAACATTAGTACCCTTATTTGGAGTTGTCTTCTCTGCTCTATTTTTGCAAGAACAATTCGATGTTTTTATCTACCCTTTTGCCCTATCTTTAGTCATTTTGGGCATAACACTTGTTAATCTCAAATCTTCCCACAATAAATATGAGAAGTTTGGTAAAAAGGAAGAAAAATAATATTTGAACGGAATTAAGCTTTGAAGAAAAAAAATTTAATTTTGATTTTAATTTACTTCTTACAATTTTTTTACTTTTTAAGTTATAATGATTGTGATAAATAAAAAAATTAAAGATTTCGAATTTCACTAGTGAATCTTAAAAAATTAGTGGTAAAACGTATTTCTTGGTGGTAAAAATTGACGATTTACTAGCAAAATTAAAATAACTAAATAGTATTATATAAATCGATTCATTTAAATTACTGAGAAGTCCTTTGGAGTTCTGATAAACATATTCAATCATCCCCTCTTTATTTTATAATTCTATTAACGCTTATAGAAAAAAAGTAAATTTATATAAATAAATTTGACACTTTACTATATAAGTTATAAATGTTATTCTATTTAATAAAAAAATTAATTTCTTTAAAGGGTAGGTGTTTTTGACTTCCTTAAATGATACAATAGGTAATTTTGAAGAAGAATGTATAAATAGTATTGATTCAATTTTCGATGCTTATTTGTTACTCTCAAAAGATAATATCGTTCTAAGTTATAGGATAAGAGATCAATTTCTTAATGTATATTTGGGTGAGCAAAATCTTCAAGGAAAAGATTTTTTCAAGCTATTCGGATCTCAAGATCAACAAGAAAGCATCAGAGAATTAAATCAAAAAATTCTAGAAAAAGAGCCTCGTCTATTTGAATTGAGTATTAATGTAAATGATCAAAAACATTATTACAATGTATTCATTTTCATTCTAGCTAATAGTCAAATGCTAATTAACTTTCAGAATATAGATAAACAGAAGAAAATTGAATTTGATTTGGATGAAGAGAGAAATACATTGAAAAATATAATCGAGCTAAACCCTTATGCTATTGAAATAAAGGATGTTGAGGGTCGTCACGTTAGTGCTAATAAAGCTTTTATAGACATGTTTAAATCTGTGGCTCCACCTGAATATTCTATCTTTAAAGATCCTCATATTATAAAGAGAGGTTTAATGGATAAAATTATAAAATTAAGGGAAGGCAAGATTATAAGGATGGGGGAACATTGGTATGATGTTCGTGACTCCGTAAAAGAATGTGGATTTAATTTAGAGGATTATCCAAGCTCACCAATATGCCATAAAGCTGTAGCTTTCCCAATATTCGATAGAGAGGGTAAAATAAAGAATTTCGTTATGATGCATGAGGATGTTACTGCATATAAAAAAGCTGAGAAAAAGTTACGTGAGAGTGAAGAAAGATTTCGCTCTTTGGTCGAAACTACCAGCGATTGGATATGGGAAGTGGATGCTAATTCCATCTTTACATATGTAAGTCCTAAAATTAAAGAAATATTAGGATATAAACCAGAAGAAGTCATTGGCATAACACCTTTTAATTTAATGCCTGAGGATGAAGCAGAACGTGTGGAAAATATTTTTCAAACCATTATTGAATCAGATCAATCTTTTAAGATACTTGAAAATACAAATCTACATAAGGATGGAAGTTTAAGAGTTCTTGAAACAAGTGGAGTACCAATCTTCGATGAAAAGGGAAAAGTTTTAGGTTATCGCGGTATCAGCCGCGACATTACTCAGCGCAAAAAGGCAGAACAGAATTTACAAGAATCTGAAGAAATGTATAGGAATTTATTTAATTCTACACCTTATGCAATTTGGTTAGTAGATTTACAAGGGAAAATTATTGATTGCAATCAACCTATGGATAAATTCTTGGCAATATTCAAATACACTGATTTAATAGGAAAGCCTTTTAGAGATGTGCTTAAAATGTTTGCACGTGAGGGAGATCCCAGATTTGATAATATAGAGAAAATTTTGAAAGAAAGATTTAAAATACTACTAAAAAAAGGATACCTTAAACCTATCGAATTTGAAGTTTATAGAGGTGATGGTAAAACATTTTGGATAACCTTGGAATCAGCCTTTGTTAAAATAGGGAATAAAAGACTTATTCAAACATTTATTAAGGATATTACTGAGAAAAAATTAGCTGAAATTGAATTAGAAGGTTTAAGAAAAGACTTAGAAATTAGAGTGAAAGAAAGAACAATTAAGCTGGAAAACTCAGAAAAAAAATATCGGAAAGCTTACAATAGAGCTGATTGCTATAAAGGACTGTTTAGCCATGATATCTCTAATATCTTTCAAACTATTGGAAATTCCATCGAGTTAAGTAAAATACAATTGGAGGAGAATCTTAATAAAAAGGATTTATTCGAATATTTTGAGGTGATCGAGCAACAGATTAATCGAGGTAAGAGTTTAATAAATAATATTCGAAATTTATCTGAAATTGAAGAATCAGAAATGCCTCTAAAATCTATAGAGATTTTTAATAAATTGAAAAATGCTATTCAATTTGTTAGAGTAAATTTTCAAAATCGGGGAATCAATATAAATATAGATAGTATTAAAGATGAGCTTTATGTTCTTGCTAATGACTTATTACAAGACGTATTTGAAAATATCCTTATTAATGCTGTACGGTATAATAAGGATGAGATAGTGGAGATCGAAATTGCTATTTCAAATGTGATTGAAAAAGATAAATCGTATATAAAAATAGAATTCAAAGACAATGGTATTGGTATTAATGACGAGAGAAAAAAACTGATATTTGATAAAAATTATAAAAATAGAATAGGATCTAAAGGTATGGGGCTTGGACTATCTCTTGTTGCAAAACTTCTAGACCTATGTAAAGGAAAAATCTGGGTTGAGGATAGAATTAAAGGAGATTATACCCAAGGAAGTAATTTCATAATACAAATTCCCCAACCAACATAAAGAAAAATTTATAATTATATCAAAAGTAATTTTAAATGGTGTATATCAATTAATAATAGCGATCCAAATTTTAAGCCAGAAAAAGATAAAAAGGAAATTAAATGGTATACTTACGTAGATTCCGCACTCGATACTAAATTAAAAGAATTCATGGAACAATATGACATAAAAAATCAAGCAAAAATAATTAGAGATGCTGTTAACTATTATCTCGATTATGTAAATCAAATATTACAAAAAGATATTCAAGTAAAAGAGTATGATGTAAGATCTATTAATGATTCTATTAAAGAAGCTATTGATACTTTTGAATTACATACAACGTTTTATGAAGAGTTAAAGCAAAAAATTTCTCCTCTCAAACTATCAATTCTAATGTTAAATGATTATCTAAATGAGCCCAGTAAATTAAAAGAAGTAAATGAGAATATAAAAATTGCTTTAGTCGAATTAGAAAATGCTATAAAACGTCAATTTGAAGAACCAAAACCAATTAGACATATTACAAAATTTGATATATTATATATTGAAGATAATGAATTAGAACGCAAAACAGTTAACACCTATTTTAAGAGAAAAAATCTAGATATTAAAGCTGTTGAAACTTCCGAAGAGGGACTTGACATTTTAAAGGTTTCCACGCCTCAAGTAATTTTATTAGATATAGATCTAAAAACTAGTAGTATTAATGGTTCAAAATTGTGCCAAATATTAAAATCTAAAATGGAATATAGAATGATTCCGATAATTTTAATTTCTGCAGTTGTTTCAGAAAAGGAGAAAAAAGAGATATTAACTATTACGGGAGCAGATGAAATAATTATAAAACCTATTGATAAATTAGCAGAATTAGATATAATTTTTAAATATTTCAAATAGACTCAAATCTATTAAAAACTTAAAAAATGTTATCGATCCAAATTTTAATTACTTTCTGCAATATTCATTTTCTAAAATTTAGTTATAATTTAGCTTATATTCAATAAATACAAAACATTTTAAAAATTATTATTTTTAATATAACTAGTAAGGTAAAAGAGTAATAAAAATGACAGAAGAACCTCTTATAAACCAGATTAATGCGTTAAAATCCGAATTGAAATTAAAGAATAAAGAAATAAGTGATTATTTAGATAAAATAGATTATCTTGAAAATATCATTATGGAGTTTGAAGCATCCTTATCTGAAAAATCTGATAAACTTGATGTTTCACTATCAAATATTCAATTAAAGGGTTTGGAGAGAGAAAATCAAGAATTAAAGAAAAAATTGAGTCTTTTACGATTAGAAAATATAAAATTAAAGCAACAACTTGAAAAGATTAAAAAAGGATATTTTAACACTTCCTCATTAATTCAAGTCGTTGATGACAAATTAACTTCAATTAAATCAGAAGCACCCATTGATAATGAATCAAGAATAAAAGAAGATTATAAACTACAAGAGGAAAATTTCAAATTTATACAAGTAGTATGCCCTAAATGTGAAAAATTAAAGAGCCTGAAAATTCCCATTAAAATTGTAAGTCAAACTCAAAATCTTACAACAATAAGTATTCCTAAAGGAATGATTTGTGAACACAGCTTTCAAATGCTTATAGATAGGTCTTTTACTATAAGAAGATATCAAGTTGCAGACTATAAGTTTCAGAAAATCGAATATTACCAAAATAGTGAAGCAGAAAATTTAAGAGAAGAGATTGATGATCTTACTCATTTTACTTCTTTTCCATTTTATAAAGATATAATTAACATTTTTAGAGAAAGTATAGACGATAGAGAAATTTTAGGGACAGCAATTTTTACCGATAAAGGAAACGTGATATATGCTTCAGTTCCTTCAAATTTATTATTTAATATTATCAAAGAATTCGAGGTTATAAGGGAAAGAAAACTTCAGGATATAACCAAAATGTATATCGAAGTGAGGAATCATCAAAAAATTTTCTTAGAGACTATTACCATTCTAAATCACACTATTATTATAGGTTTGATATTTTCTAAAAGAGTTAATTTTGGTATGGGGACTATGATATTTAGAGATTTTAAAAAAAAAGTAAAAGTTTTAACTGAAGACTATAAGGATGGCGCAATATAGATTATTCCATCTAATAAACGTGAGATGGTATTATTAAATTCATTATTATAATTATTTGATTGCTGAAGAACCTGCAGAAATGTCTTAGATTTACCTAGATCTTTTTTAGTAATTACTTGCTTTAAAGGGATTATTTTTATAATTGAAGGTAAGAGTAATAACGCTAAAATCTCCAATGAATAATAAATAGATTTTTCTAAATAAGTTTTTATTGTTAATATTAGTTTTTCAATATTCTTAGTAGCTCCATTAATTTTTAAAACAAGATATGTATCAAGACTATTTTCTAAATTTAGCTTTATATATTGAAATTGCGAAATTGTTTGTTTATTTACAATTTTTTTATATAAATCGGTCATTTTTGAAATTGAAATATTATTTTCGCCAATTTTCACCAAACAGGATTTATATTGTTCATTTCCGTTAATGATGAATAATTCTGGAATACCTTCAATTTCTACCTTTTCAAAAAGGTTACTTAATGCAAGATAATGTAATAACTTATTCAAAAATATGTCTTGCATTGTCTCATTGGTTGGTTTATCTATAACATCATATAAATTTCGTTGTAAAAATAAATCCAAATTATTAAATTCTTCATCTTGCTCAAAAATTATCCCTAATATTCCCTCTTTTTGACTTCTGCGATCAAGATTGCCTGTGAAACATGAAATACTACGATAATTTTCAAATTTTATATCTATATGAGAAGAAGAGTCAAATCCCGCATGAGACATGTATAATTTTGAGATAAACTCTTTACTCAAATCTACTGGTTCTTTATAAAAAGAGCATTTAATCTCAGGTCCAATTATCTCATCATGTATAAGTAAAAACATTCCTCGTGGCATTTCTTTATCTACCTCTTACTCATTCCATAATTCTCTAATTTGTAATGTAACTTCCTTACCTGCCTCTTCTATATCTTGTAGTTTATTATGATCAAAAGCCAATGAGTCTAAAATAATTACAAGCATTAAATCTGTTGTAACATCAGTTAATAATAGATAATTAGAGGAGGTCTTTAACCTAAATTCCTTAAAGTTCTCTAATCTCATGTTTTTTGTAACCTTATCACAAGTTACTATTAATAAGGAAACCATACCAATAACAATCTCCTCATTAGTACCATTTAAAGTTGAACCGCATGCAAGTCCAGTTGTTTTTTCAATTAATAATGCATCTTTAACACCGCTTTGTTCTTTCAATATCTTCAATATCGAATTAATGAAGGTTGATTTAGGTGAGATATCTCTAATAATTCCACTCCATGCTGTAAATAATGATTCATCGAACACTGAAGTTGCATAATAATTTACATTATAAGATATATTCTGAGATAAAAAATTCTTTAAATAAGGAATTAAAACATCTTTATCATGAATGAGGTCAATTTTATGGAGGAAAACATTTATCATTGGAGTTTTATTGAATAAAAGCATTTGATCTACACTCCATTCAAATTCAGTTCGAGCATTTTCAAGGCGATCTATATCGGAAGCATCAATAATGTACAATAATACAGAAGCTTTTTGAAAAATACTTTGCTTTAAAGGACCGTGATATTCATCAAGATATTGTTGTTGTCCTCCTAAATCCCATATCATTGGTTTTGTTAGATTACTAACTTCATACCTTTTATAGTCTATTCCTTTTGTTGCAGTAGATTGCATTAATTCCCAAGGTTTTTTTCCTTCAAATACACGTTCATAAATGCAGGTTTTTCCAGCATTGGAAAGTCCCATCAAGACTATTTTTTTTATATCTTCTGATGGCTTTTTTTGAATTTCTCCAAGTATTTCTGATACTGTACCTTCAATAAAAGTAATATCACTTGAAGGAGATAAATCCTTTAATTCTTCTTTTACTATCCATGATAACCTATTAGTTGGTATACTCAAATTTTTAGTTTCGAAAAATTTTTGGAGAGTATTAATAATTTCTTCTTTTAATATTCCAGTTTTCTGAAAAATTAACTCACTTCTATACCAAATATTAATTCCTAAAGTATCCTCCTTAGAATTTGTAATACCAAAATGATATAAAGTACCTGGTATTTTTTTCATATTTATTTACCTTAAAATTGTGTATTGAGATTTTTTCTATGCAAATTAAAAGTAGGAATTCCCTTTTTAATCATTTTTTAATTAAGAAGTGATTTAATAATGGAAAATATATCTTACTTAAACAATACATACTTATTCATTTATATAAATTTATCTGAAGTATTGGAAAAACAGTTCAAACTATTTTAAGTTAAATAATAATTATTTAAATTTTCTGAAGTTTTTTTTATTTTATTTTATATTCATATGAATTCTATAGTATTCTTGTTTGTTTTAAGAAAACTAATTTGTATTAATGAAAAGATATTGAAGATTTGAAAATACACGATATGATTAAAACTTTGAACTTATAAAAATCATAAAATATGTTTAGTAGATCAAAAATAGATTAAAAAAAGTATTAGGAAAATTTTTCTAAACATTTATTTTTTTTATTTCTAAATTTTTCAACATTAGCTATTTCTTCTTCATTTCCTACTTTCATTAAAAATTGGGATATTTCCTCACATTTTCCATATATTTGGGCAGCCAATTCAAAATACTTCTTATTTAACAATGAATCTGCTTCATCTTCTAAATTTGATCTATGATTCTCAATATCTTTTAATCTGAATTGGTTTATTTGAAAATATTGAATTAATTCTGATTGGAACATGCTTATAGCATCAAGATCTCTTAATTTTTTTGATATATTAATTATCTCATGATACAATTCAAAAACTTGCGCAACATTCCCTTCTAATTTTACCTGTTCCAAAGTTTCTAATCTTTTTTCACGTTCTTCTATTAATCCTTCAATTCCAGAGAGCAATTCTGAAAAAAGTTTTGCCTCCTCTTCCCTCCCTAAATTCATTAGAAGATCTCTTCCAGCCTTAAATTGCTTTTGAGCTTCTAAATATGCCCCTTCAGCGAATAATTCTTCTCCCAAAGATCTAATTTCGTTAATTTGAATTTCCATTTCTTCTTCGATTAATTCTTTACTAGGTAATAATTGTTTATCATCGAAGGTAGGGCCTGAAAGTTTATTAAGATGGGAAGTAATTATTTTAAGTGGTACT
>JBHLOG010000110.1:0-11148 GCA_048940765.1 Promethearchaeota archaeon
ACGTATAATGCTAATGAGATAATAGTTATCCCTAAAGGAATTAAAAAATTAAATCCACTAAATGAAAATCCCAGACCGAAGAAAACTAAAGCTGTAGGTATGGTAATAGCTACTGGAGAAAAACGTATCCAAGGATCCAGTACTGATTTTTCGGGATTTCGGGGATTGTAGAAAATATAAACCTTGTAGCCTGCTGGAAACATATTTATTACCCGTTGCACTAAAGGTTTTTCTTTATACACCTTTCTTCCTACTGGTCTTACTTTATTATTAGTGTATTTCTCTCCATCAATTTCATAGGTATAAGTTATATCTGGTTGATAAACAGCTGCTGGCGTGTGGGCGATTTCCGCAAATTCAGCCAATTTTTTAAATTTTGGTTTTAATTCCGACGAAACAACTTCACCAACAACAACTGGCCATTTAGAACATCTTGCTGTAATGACTATATATCTTATAATCAAAATAAAAATTAAAGCTCCAATTGCAAAAAATATAATCGAAAATAAATTTGAGATATTTATTCACCCTTAAAATATTTTAATTTACTTTAAACTCTAATTTTTACCTCTACTATGATAAAGTTATTATATAAATTTTTTTAATAATTGATTGATATAAAGAAATCTCTTAAATTTTTAAAAGAAAAACTTATCTGGTTCAAATTTCAATATCTTGAGATTTTTTTTTTGATTTCTTAAATTTGTAAATATTAGCTTTTATTCATTATTCACAAAAATTAGAAAAATATGATTCTAATAGTATTTTAAAAAGTTGTAGCTATATTTTAGTTCAAATTTAATTCTAATTCTTTCTTTCTTTCGAACATAAGCTCTCGAATTTTTTTAAATTCAATAGGATAATATGTGTAGGCAATTATCCATAGTGAAGTTCCTATAAGCCAGAATAAAAATAGGAAAAACATGGCATTTGGTAATAATGAAATATTACGTTCTATTAATCCAGCGAAAACTAGATTTCCAAAAATTCCACCAGTATTGATCATCACTTGATGAAGTGAATTAGCCGCACTTCTTGCTTCTGGAACGTTAACTTCTGAATAAATAGCAAAAACATTTCCGATACTCAATGAAACTAAAAAATACCCGCAAAATCCGATGATAAAAAGAATTATCCAAAAAATGGTTATTTCTAATTGAGATGTTGCAGAAATTGGTAACAAATAGAAAATCATTAAACAGACTATTCCTGAAATTAAACCTAGTACAGATAAATAAATTCTTCCTCTTATTTTCCCTGAATGATACAGAAAATCTCCAAATTTTCCACCCAAAAGTGTTCCAGGTAGTACCCCCACTCCAGTTAAGAGATATAGCGCTGTGGCAGATAATTCTTCAAAAATTCCATTAAATCTCAAAGTAAGGTAAAAAATTCCCCAATAACTTATAGTGGAGACCGCTATTCCAGAAAAAAGTGTATAAATTAAAATTGATGATACAGATTTTCTCCTAAGTAGGAGACCTATTCTTTTTATATTAATTTTGTAATCATAGATAAAGTTCTCTTCAAAATCTTTAAATTCTGGTTCAGCTTGACCTCGTTTAGGATCTTCTGCTTTCAAAATAAAATTAAATACAGTTAGTAATCCAAAAATAAACCCTATAGCATATGCGAACCTCCATCCATTAGGACCTGCATAATTTCCTAAAAAACCACCCACAAGGATTCCTGCGCCAGTACCTAAGATTAAACCGGAATTTATCGAGCCATACTTTTTCCCTCGTTCTTTGGGTGAATAAAAATCGCTTATGATAGAATAACCAATTGGTACAAATGCTCCAATACCAATAGCACCTATTATTATAAAAAGCAAATAAAACTGAAAATTTGGTGAAATAAATATAAATCCATAAACTATAACCCATATAAGATTTGTAAAGATAAAGAGCTTTTTTCGTAAATTTATTTCCGTTATTTTATCTTCATAATAACCAAAAAGTAAAAGACTAATAGAAGTAACGAACAAATAAGATATTGAACAAATACCAATTCCCAATTTTGTAGTTCCAGGAAGGCTTAATAACAAATTGTTAATATTAACAGGCATAATACCTAAACAAAAGTAAATCATGAAAATTAAGCCCCATAAGGAATTGAAAGTTTTCTCCCTATTTAGTGAATGTTTCTTTTTCATCTATTTATAGCCTTTAAAGGTAAATATTCAATAATTTTAATATTGATATAATCTCGCTGCATTTTTAACGCGCACTTTTGAAAAGATAAAGTGAGTTCATTTATAATACCAGAGGAAGTTTAAATATAATATGTTAATTTTATAAAAAAATTAATCCATTATTTAATATTAATGAGATTAGGGAAAACGATTTTTATTTCATTTAAAAATTAGCTGAAAGGTAACCAATCGATTTGAATTCGTTTATGTCATGTGAAAAAGCGACAGAATTGAGAGATTTATAAGGGTGTATTGTCTTTTGATATATTGGGTTAAGGTAATTAGATTAATAATTCAACTTTTTATAATTTAAAGTAAATAATTTGTATTTAATATAGGAGATATAATTTTTCAGATTTGGGTTTTTTATCTAATGGCGATTTATGATTATACTTTTAAAATAGTAATTGTTGGAGATGCATCAGAAGGAAAGTCCTATTTTGCGAGGAGTTTTTGTTATAATCTCTTTAATAGTGATACACGATTGAATATTGGAATAGATTTTTTCGTTAGAAGTATCAATATGCTTGGAAAAAATATTAAATTCCAAATATGGGACGTGGAGCCTGAGGGAAGATTTAGATTTTTATTTCCAACATATTGTAGAGGAGCTAGTGGTGGTATAATAGTATATGATATTAAAAATGCTAATTCTTTAACCCATATTCTTGAAAATGTACGAATAATAAGAAAAGAAGCCGGAGATATTCCAATAGTAATAATTGGGACTGAATGTGTAGAAGATAATGAAAAGGTTTCAAGAGATCAAGAATTATCAATAAGTAAATCAGTAGATATACAAAAAACCGAGAAAATTTTTAAGAACTTAGCCGAAACCTTAATTGAAGGAGATTCTCAAAATATAATAGTAGTACCTGAACCTTTAGAATTAAAAATAAGGCAATACAGAAAAATATGGCCTGAATTCAGAGTAAATGATTACTTAGTTCTTAAATTAATAAATAATAGAACTAATATCTATGTTGGAGGGCGATTATTCAGCCACTGTAAGTATTTACTATTAAATATTGACAATGATAAATTTGAAGAATATGATGAAATTGAATCTATCGATGAAGCTGCAGAAAAACTTGGTGATTCAATGCACGGTGTTAGATTCCAAAAATATGATATATCTCCTGAAGCTGAATTTTGGGGGCATTGTTCAAATATTCAGGCGTGGTATGAAAATAAGTACGACACTCGTATACTACATAGAAATTTAGCATTTCCCTTGCTGGAAGCCCTAATAAAAGCGAGAGATCCTCTGGCAAAAAAAGTATTTAAAGAAGAAATTGCACAGAGACTTGAAAGTGGGTATCCTTCAGTGGTTTTATACCTGATAAATCAAAACTATTTGAAATACTTAAATCAAGAAGAATTGAATACGATCTTTGAAAATCCAAAATTCCAAAAAAATTTATCAAAATGGTTTAAAGATTCCAAACTTATTCCAAGATGGTTGTCTAGAAAAATTAAATCTAAATTAAAAGATTGGAATTTATGGAAATAATCTTAAAATGAATAAGAGAACATCAAAATAAGGATTCTTTTGCGTATAAATTTTTTAGCCTCAAAAGTAGAAATATCTTTTTTTAAAAATAAGAATTTTTTCCTTTAAATCATAGGACAAAAAAGACAAAAGTTGAAAAGCTTCATGTTTTTATAGTTTTCTATTAATTTCCAAGAAAAGAAGTCATAGATTGATTAATATTATACAAAATATTTAAATATTGGATTTTTTATGGGTAGCTTTGAATATATTTTTTACAGAAAAGGCATATTGCGCATAATTGCGCTTTAAGCAGACACATTACCAACAGCCTTGAAAGGGTTAGGTAGGATTAAAATGTATAACGCAATCTTAAAAACAGTTATTCTAGGTGATGTAGGGACCGGTAAAACAACACTTTTAAATAGATTCATTAATAATAAATTTGTTTCAAATTGTATTAGTACAATCGGGGTTGACTTTCAATCTAAAGAATGTAATTTTGATGGAATGGAATTAAAGCTGATGATTTGGGATTTCGGTGGGCACGAGAGATTTCGTTATATGTGTCCTGAATACTTAAATGGTGCTTCGGGAGGCATTTTGATGTACGATATCACACAATATTCCAGCTTTTCTCATATTGGTTATTGGCTATCATTAATAAAAGAAACTAATCAAAAATTTCCAATTATTTTACTTGGTGCTAAGTTAGACTTAGATGTTCTTAGAGAAGTTCCTCGTGAAGTTGGAGTGCGAGTTGCTGAATCATTGGGTTTAAATGGATTTATTGAATGTTCCAGTAAAAGCGGTGAAAATATCAAGTTATTATTCGAAAGGTTGACACGATTAATGGTAGACACTAATTTAATCGACAAAACAAATATAATAAAACTTGAAGAAATAAGTTGAAATTTTAAAGACAGGATAATAAAGGAAGAATTTTAGGATTATTTAATCCTAACTATTATTTTTGGTTATCTTACCTGATTAATATAGGCATCATAAAGGAGATTAAAAAATTTAAAAAAATTAAGAACTCTATATTTTTTTGGCGAATTAGACCCATATCTCTGTAGGATTCTACTTTTTTCAAGAGCTTGCAAGGATCTCCAATAGAAATTAATTTTAGAGTAATCAAATGGCCCAATTTTATATAATTTTCTTATCTTTTTTACACTTATAAGTGAATAATATTTAGATTTTGTTAGATATCCTATGGCGCGTACAGTTTCATCCATATATTTCTTAGGTATATTCATTGGTCCCAATCAATAGTAATTATCTTTTGATTTTTTAATTTTTTCATATTAGAAATAGTATTAGTATGAATTATATTTGATAAATCAATCTTTAAAGATGACCATTTAGCCAATCTCTAAGGTCTTTTAATACTATTTTTCTATCTTTTTCGAGTTCATTATATACTTCGTGATATAAGCCTTGATAAATTTTAATGGTTTTATCATTCATTTTAAACCACTCATCAAGTAACTTGCTTCCTTTAAATAATTTATCTTCTGAGCCGCACTGAACTAACAAATTAATTTTAAAATTACTAATAGTTGCCTTGAGGTTTTTGAAATTTTTTACCATTTCATATCCTAATCTTGCGGTAATTGTATCTGCGTGGACTAAGGGGTCGGATTTATAATTTTTTACTACTTCTGGATCGTGACTTAAGAATGTCGCATCAAGTCTAGGATTGAATTTCATTTTAGGAGTAATTTTTGCGAAACCTTTAACGAGTAATTTAAGGAATCTGCTAGTTTCTTTACCAGGACTTGTACCGGTTCCCGAAAGAATAAGCCCCTTTAATAGATGCTCATATTTCTCTGTGAAATAAATGGCGATATATGAACCGAGTGAATGACCCAACATAAATATTGGTAAAGTAGAATGTTTTTCTTTTATTAAATCGCAAAATAATTTTTCATCTTCTATGAATTGGTCAAACGAATCTACATAATTACGTAATCCTTCGGATCTACCGTGACCACGATGGTCATTAGCATAAATCGCATACCCTTCTGGAATTAATTCATTCACAACATTTTGATATCTACCTGAATGTTCAAATCCTCCATGTACCAATTGAATAATTGCTTTAGGTACCTCTGGAATCCAAGCTTGATAATAGATTTTCAAATCTTTTAATCCTATAAATTCTCCCTCTTGATGTTTCAAATTTCAATCTCCTTATTTTTTTTATAAATTATATTATAAGAAGAAGCCCTTGTTCTTTTAATTTTTCTATGCTTTCTGAAATGGTTATCTAAAAATTAGCATTCAAATTTAAGATTTCAAGATAAACCATTATAGATGGGGATTTTATATTAGTAGTGTTAGTTTAATTCTTATTATGATAATGACTTCATTATTTATACCATTTAGATTTTTTGAGCTGTTTTTTTGTAGTATTATCTTAGTTTTAATTTTTATATGTTTTTATGGTAAAAAACCGATTATTTAATTTTTCTCTATTCCTTTTTATAGAAAATAAAAGTTAAGTATTATTATAATAAAAATTTAGTACACTTATGAAGGATTTAGTTAAAGAAGTAAGGAAGATCATAAAAAAGAATATGTGGTTGGTACTAGGAACTGTTGATAATGAACAGCAACCGCATAGTTCGGTAGTAATGTATCAGAGTGATGGATACGATATATATTTTGAAACAGGTGAGAATACGTTAAAAGCGAGAAATATAAGAGTTAATAATAAGATTTCAGTGACCATACCATTTAGAAAGAGTTTCTTGCATAAAATTATCCCTGCTCCTCCAGCAGAGCTTCATTTCAAAGCAGTAGCTGAATTTATTTCAAAAGATAATGAAAAAGCAAGAAAGATTATGGAAAAGGTTATAAAGTATGAAGAAAAGGCTGGAATAGAGGATGGATCTGTCTGGATAAAAATAGTACCTTCAAATATCATTTCGACGTTTGGTGTTGGAGTCAAGCTATTAGATATGAGAAAACCTGAGAAAGCAAGAAATTTAGTTAAGCTTAATTTTTAGTCTCACGATATAAAGGTATCTTAATGAATAAGTGCCGATTTAAACATTATTTATCCCAAAATACCTTGAATGCGAAATGATTACTTGAAATATGATCTTAAAAAAATTATATGAGAATCCAACGTTTAAAAATAAAAATTCAGCTATTCTTAATAAATGGATCATATTTGAACTCCCTTAATTCCTAATTGATAGCCTTAGCAATAAATTTTAAAAATATATTAAAATTTCTTCAATATTTTAAAATTACAATTAGAAATTCCAAAATCTTTTTCATACCGTCCAACCATTTTTTGTGCTTCTTTATCTTTCTCTATGCTATCATAGAGTTTTTCAAAATCAGTAAAAGTTTCAAATAATAATTGCTCAATGTACATATTTTCATTTTCGGTGGTATGATAAGAGAAGTATTTCTTTTCTGTATTCATAGGAAAAAAAAGTTCATAGCGTAAGGCACCATACGATTCATAAAAGGTTTTAAGTTCTTTTTCTGCAAAATTAACAAATCTTTCACGCTTCTCTGGAGGAACCTCACAGGACCATTGGACTAATATCATTTTAATTTTTCACTTTATAAGATTTAATAATTAGTAATAAAATTGATCTGTATTTAAATGAGGTGATTAAGGCGAGTTTAGATAAGATATAAAAAAAAATTAGAATTTAGTCATTAGTAATTAAGCTTATTTCGCTAAGAATTTGCCCATTTTCTTTTAATTCTTCTGCTCTAATCTTTAATATTGAGGAGATTCTTTGGATATCTTTATTTATAGATTTCGCTCCGAGTAACCAAGCTAAGCAACTGATCATTCCAATGCTAGCGGAAATCAAAACAGTTATTTGGTAATTTTGATTAAAACTAGCTAGTAAAAAGCCTGCTATAATTGGTCCTAATCCTGATCCTATTAATTCAAGAAATTGATTTGCAGAACTGATCTTTCCTTGGGCTTCAGGTAAGTTAATTTTTTGTAATATAGGTGGTTGATTAATAGAATAAATGATATGAATCATTTTTGCGAGAAATGCTAACACACCCATAATTACAAATTCAGGATGATTGAATATAATCATTATATTTTGCCCTGCTCCTACGCTGAAATTGGGGATTGGAAGGAAGAAGATTAATAAGAATATTCCGAACATCCCTATCAGCGAAATTATAATCATATAAATTCGATGTTGAATATTTTTCTTTGCAAGATTATCAGACATTTTAGCAAAACTAATTGAACCTACTATTGCTCCTGGTACTCCTGTCATTAGCAAAAAAATTGTTGTAGTGAATGGAGCAACATTATGAGGGGGTCCTGTTATGTAAGCAATAAGTAAGAAATCAGGGATTGATAGTAACACGGTAGTAAAAATTCCTTCTACGAATGCGACTATATTGGTTCTTCTAAGGACTGTATTCCGAAGTGTTTCTTTAGTTAGCTGGTAATTATATTTTATATCGGAGGATTTTAATACATCTTTTAATTCCTCTTGGTTCATGCCTCTCTTAGGTTCTCGTGCTTTAAGTGCAACTAAAAAGCCTTCAAGAATTATAAAAGATCCTATAATCCAATAAAATTGACGCAAGAGTAAATTTTGAAATAAGAATGAGGAAACCAGCATCCCTATAATCTGTGCTAATTGGAAAACCGCATTAATTGAACCATAAAATCTGGAACGCATAGACTCGTCAATAATATCATTCACATAAGAAGTTTCATTAGGGGCGAAAGCACCACTGAAAAATCCTTGAATAAGAAGAACAGTAAAAAAGAGATAAAATGATATGTTTCCTAATCCAAATGGGACGAATCCATTCAAAACTAATCCAAATCCGTAAGATATAATCGAAATTATATAAATTTTTTTTCTAGAGAATTTGTCTGCTAAATATCCAAAAAGTAAACCTGAAATTGCTGTCATAATCATTGAACTTCCAATCATTAGACCCAATTCGCTACTATGAAATGACCCATCGTGCCAGAGAAGATTTGAGATTATCATAACATTTAAATATACGGCACTAATGGTCATAGCATATGATGCTTTTGAAATAAAAGCGGGCCAAGCTTTTTTTATTACATTTTCTTGTTTATTCTTCATTTTTTTATCATTTCCTTTTTTTTCGAATTCGTTTTTTAATAATAATTTCGAATTTGATATATAATAAATTAAAAGATAATATTTAAATGTTCGTAATTTTTATTATTATTCGAATTCGATATTTCTTATATTTTCGAATTAAATAAATTAAGGAGAAAAAAATGGTAAAAATTCCTTCAAAAAGGGAACAAATGGCTGATTTAATGGATTTATTAAATAAAACTAGATTTCAAATTTTCACATATCTTAATATGTACGGAAAATTAAGCTTGACCGAGATTGCTGAAAAATTGAATAAAAGTAAATCAACTATTCATGAACATATAAAAAAATTGAAAGAAGTAAACGGAGTTATTGAAGAAAAAAGAGCAGTATATCCTGATCCTAATGCAGATAAACCTAAAGTCTTTGAGAATGTATATTCTCTCAATCCTGAACTTAATACTGATTTTGAAGCATTTATCCCAGGAATTAATCCAGAAAATCCAACATTTAATCAAGCGAAAGCTATGATTGATTTATTGCTTTTTGCTACTAAAATTCGAAAAGCTAACCTAAATGTAACTCAGCGATTTTTAGAAAAGGTGAGTAAAAATTTTGAGAAAGAACCGGAAAAAATGAGAAATATCGCAAAAAAGTTAATTTCTGGGTTAATTAACCCTAAATACAAAATCAACTATAATGAATCAGAAAAAAATTCAAAAGAGGATTTAGAAAGTTTAGAATTTCCTATATTTTCTACCTATGTACACCTCTCTCCTCGACAATTTAATATGTTATCAGAAAAGTATGCAAAATTCTGCCAATTTTTCTATAGTGAAGAATTTAATAAAGCATCGGATGAAGAAAAACCTTTTATTTTCATGATAACTGGGATTCCGATGAAAGAAATTCTGGAATTTCTAAATCAGTAGTTTACTATCCAATCTTGAAGCATCTCATCGAGACAGAACCATGTTGAAATCCCTCGTGAACAAATTCAAGTGATTCTTGCTTTTCTTGTAGACCAATTGTATAGATCATAGGAAGGTAATGATCCCACGTTGGAATTCCAAGATTAGCGATATCTCCCATTTTTTGAATATTAATCAAATCTTCATGATTGTGACTGGTTAAATTTTTTTTGACATTTTCATCGAGTTCCTTTGCCCAGTCCATTACCGGAGCGTCAGCTTGAAAATCAATAATGCTAAGATTATGAACGATATTTCCACTTCCGATTATTAAAACCTCCTGCTCACGGAGGAAAGCTAAACTTTTAGCAAATTGGTAATGATATTCTATCGGTTTCAAGCTCCATCTATTAAAACCGTAATCTAAACTAAGTTCTAAAACAGGGATATCTGCGTTAGGGTATATATGTTTAAGTATAGACCAAGATGCATGATCATAGCCCCATTCATAATTGCACTTAACATTATAATATTCAAGCTTTTTACTGATCATTGTTGCTAAATCTGGTGATCCAGGACTCGGATAGTCAATTTCATAAAGTTCCTCTGGAAATCCATAAAAATCATATATTAACTGTGGTTTCTTAGAACATAACACTCTAGTTCCAGATGTTAACCAGTGAGCGGATATTACTAATATAGCCTTAGGTTTTGGTAAATCCTTACCCAGTTTTTTCAAATCTTGGGTAAATTTGTTATCAGAAATAATATTCATTGGAGAACCATGCCCTATAAATAGCACGGGCATTTTTAATCCTTCATTTTTATTTCCCTTCATAGTTAAATTAGAGTATTTAAAAATTTTTATTTATTTTGAAGATTTTCAATAACTTTATCGTATTTTTCATGAATTAAAGTTTTGTCAAAATCCCAAAATTCTTGGAGCATTTTATCTTGTTCTTCTTTTGTAAAATACTTCATTACTGGGATAAAAAAATGTTTATCTTCCTTTTCAATATGTTTTGGGTAAAATTCAGTCAATTCACTCAGATGTTGTACAATTTCATTTAGTATTTTTATATTACCTTTTTCATATTGATTTTTAGCATCAACCAACATTCCTACCGTTTTTCTTGCCCATATATGTTCTTCTACTAATTCTTCCATTATCTTATTATGGTTAGGAGAGAGTTCTTTCTTTTTTAGGTCTCTAAAAAGAATATCTTCTTCCTTACCATGATGAGTTCTATCAGCATACATTCTAATAAAATCAACAGTAGTATCAATGAATATAGGATTTGCTTTACTGAATTTCTTCATTTTTCCAATCTCTTTTTCCATGAGTTGAATCATTTTTTCAATTAATCTATGTTCTTTCATTAATGGTCCAATAGGCATCATTTTAATTTGACAACTTCTATAATTTATTTTAAATTTAATTAGATTAATTATAACATG
>JBHLOG010000111.1:0-11112 GCA_048940765.1 Promethearchaeota archaeon
CTCTTTTTGAAATTTTAAATATGTAGAATATTTCGAGAGTTCAAGCATTTATTAAGAGTAGTAATTAATTTATCATGATTAAAAGGTTTATCTTAGAAACCCATAGCGCCATAAGAATAAATTTCTTTCTTTATTGTCTTATCTGCACTAGCAAAAACAATCTTTGAATTATGATCAATATGGAGGATTTCTTTTAGAGCTTGAATTCTATTCTTAATTGGCATTCTGTAATCTAAAAAGATGATTTCTGGTTTTTCAGCAAAGTTTTTAAACATTTTTATTGCTTCCTCTCCATTATTGGCTATTCCTAAAACTCGAAATCCAGCCATATTCAATAAGAGTTCATATAATCTTTGGAGATCCCTGTCATCTTCAGCAATAAAAATTGTTTTTATCTTCAAGGCACCTCGATTCTTAAATGAGCTAAAAATTTATAATTTCTGTCTAAAAATAATTTTTACACACAAACCTCTATATTAGATAAATATTTCAATTGCGTATTTCAACTTTTTAATCGTACAAACCTATAACAAAAGTGATAATATTTATGCTTTAACATTTAATAAAAAAATTCATCAGAACCTAATTTATAATTTATATATATTAGTATCAAAATGGATTAAAAGCCAATATCGAAAGTTTTTTTTTTTTATTATATTTTGAAGAACTTAATGAAATATCTTTTATTTTTCATGAGTTAGAATAATTTTTTTATCATACATATTAAAAATGAAGTAAAATATTTCATTTACCAAGTGGAGGAAAAAAAAATCTCAAAATCAATATCTGACGAAAAGGATAGTGTGAGTGAAGAAGAAATAATTGAGAAGCAAATTGAAATTACTCCAGAACAATTAATACTTAAATGGAAGTATCAAAATGTCGATAAGAAACTAATCTATGATATCAATAAATGTATAGGATGCTCATTATGTAAAATCGTATGTCCTGTTGATGCAATAGAGCTTGGCCCTATTCCTGAAATTGCTCAAAGAATTTTAGATGAAACTAACCCAAAAATCCTAATAGACCATGAAAAATGTTGTTATTGTATGTTATGTGCGTTAATTTGTCCAAATGATGCATTTCATGAAAATATTATACCTAAAGATCAAATTAATCTTGATGAATTTCCATCAATAGGGAAGTTTTTTAAGATAGATATGAAAAAATGTATTGAAGACTCTTCGAATAAGATTTGTCAATTATGTTTAACTCTAAGGGACAGAAATAATATAAAGGATTATTATACAATTCAGAAAGAATGCCCTACTCAATGCTTTTCTATTAGTTCTCCATTAAAAGGAGAAGTAATTATTAAAAAAAATATGCTCCATAAATGTGACCCACAGGGATGCAAAGCCTGTGTTAATATCTGCCCAACAGAATCATTCTTCATCCCAGAAAGTGCCGAAGATGTCAAAAAATATGGAAAAATTGCTTGTAATGAAGAAGAATGTTTTTATTGCGGAGCGTGTGAAAACTCATGTCCAGATGATTTGATAATTGTTGATCGAAAAGAAGTTCTAATAAATGACCCTAAAAAAAAGGGAAACTATCCATGGATTCAAGGATGGATTAAAAGTATTAAAGAAATCTTGAGAAAAGGATTGATTCAAGGTAAGAAACAAATTCAAATCCCAATCATTGAAGAAGAAATTAAGAAATTAAAAGAAGAAATAGAAGAAGAAATTCCTCAACTATCTATAGAAGATCGAAAGAAATTGAACAATTTAAACAAAAAAATTCAAAAATTCCTTAGATCTCCAAAAATTAGATATTGGATTAAAGATAAAAAGACTGAAAAAATCACAAAAGAACTAAAAAGATTTTTAGATAAGCAAAATTAAGCACTTTTGATTCCTCAATATAGACTGGTTAAAATTATCCTTGTTTAAATACTTAATCTGATAACTAAATTAAATAATTAAATTAATTTTGGAGCAATTTCAAATGAAATTAATTCTAAAAATTAAACCAAATAATCCATCAAAAAAAAAAAGAATCATAGCTTGGATAAAAAAAGATTCAGATTTCAATGAGGATGTTTTACAATCTCTCCAACTTTTCAAAGATGACATTAAAATCTCTAAATTAAGCAAAATTTTAAGATATTATATATTAACTTCTGAAAATCCAGCAATTATATTAAACAATTTTACTTCAATTCAAGAATCAATTCCAGAAATTTACTTTAATCAAGAAAACTCTATAGAGTTGGACGATCTTATTGATAAAGAAATATTAATAAAAGATGATTATTAAATAATAAAATTTTATCATACTTTTTTTAATAATGAAAAAATTTCTGGCTTCAATCTTATATTACTGGGATCTTTCCCATTCAAAATCAAGTTGAATGAATTTTCTCGTAAACAGATAAGTAATAATAAAAATCAATGAGCAAATTGGACCCCATAATATTAAACCAATAGAGTAAGATAAACCCCCTACGCTAGGTAATTCTAATATCATACCCATAATAATTATTCCAAAGGCTTGAAATAAATTTAAAGTTATACTTGGAAAACCTGTATATATACCTGCTTTTAATTCTCCTGTTTTTTTCTCATCATCCTCAGCAATATCGGCATAAATAATTGCTGGAAATAAAGCCCACCCACCTAAACACCCTGCTAATCCAATTATAAAAAGTAAACCAAAAATAAAGTGTGATTCCATTGGAATTAAACCTATCAGAGTTAATGAAAGAATAATTATTGCCGACAAAAAAATATATAAAAGACTCTTTTTCTTTCCCAATTTCTGTATTATCCTTTTCCAAATATAAAGAAAGATTAAAATACCGAAAATCATAATTCCAGCAGCTATATAATAATCTAGATCATTAAATTGTAAAACTTCTATAAGGTATATTAACATAATCTCTACTATCATTATTGTAGCAATACTAGAAATACCTTGCATAACTGTTGCTAACAAGAAATTCCTATTTTTTAGAATAACTTTTAGATTCTGTATTATTTTTGAATCAATCTTAAAATGTGGTTCTTTTGATATTACAATACTAGTTAAATAAAATAGAACTATCGGGGTAATCCCAAATATTAATACACTATAAAAAAAGTCAGCGGGGATAATACCAGGATTTACTTCCAAATTATCAATAAAATCTGTCAATACTATCATTGTAAAAGCAGTGGTTATCGCATACCCTATAAAACCAAATAATTGTTGGTATTGGGACGCTCTAGGTCTATCGTCAAATCTAAATTGTTCTGCCATCCATGCTCCATATGGGGAAGTAACACCATAACATATATTAAAAATTTGGTACCAAACTATTAACCAAATAAAAATAGTGCTGAGATCTGTTAGATCTATAATTAAGCTAGGTAATAATAGAAATATAAAGGATAAACCTAAAATAGGGCTCATTATTAATAAATAAGGTTTCCTTCTTCCCCATTTTGTATATTTAGCATCACTAATCCACCCAAAGAAAAATTGAGAGGCAGCAATAGTGATTTTTCCTAATCCTAAAGCAATCCCAACAAGAAAGGGAGTTATATTATAAGCTAAGTTATAGAGAGCAAATAAAGCAAAATCAGCAAACCCCATGACAATATTTGCACCCAGATTTGGTAATCCAAAAATTAAGCATTTCTTTGTCGAACTTTTTTCTCTTACAAAAATGTCTTCTTGCGTCATAAATATGAATTAGGATTATTAATTAATAAATTAATGCTGGTTCAACCAATTAATAATAACTTTCCATTTATCTTGGAAATTTGGATCTGTTAATAATTCATGATATCCCCCTTCTACAACTTCGAGTTTTTTATCTTTTGAAGATATTTTTTCAAAAAATTCTTGAACACCTTCAAAAGAAATTCCTTTATCTTTAGTGCCTTGAAAAATGATTGTGGGTATCGTAATGTGATGAGCAATTTTTTTTGTCTTTCTCATATATTTAAGCAATTGAACCAGATACCTTGCTGAAATTTTTTCCAAATGAAGTGGATCCTCTCGATCATATTGTTGATGAATAGGATTTTTTATTCCTTGTTCTTCTCTACCTTTAGCTGAAATTATCCTCATAGAAGGACCAAAAATTCTAAGAATTAATAAAGGGAAAGACATTAAAATCAATTCTAATAAAGATTTCTTAGAGAATTTCACTTTAATCCCAGGTGAAAATAATATTAATCCTGAAAGATTTAAAAAAGCTTCTGAGAACTCCTTCACAAAATTTATACAGACAGTTCCTCCCATGCTCTCGCCACATAAAAAAATGGGAGTATTTTTATACTTATCCATTATATAATTAATGAAACAATGCAGATCTTTTAAGAGATCTCGAAATTTTTTTAGATCTCCTTTTTTACCCTCTGAATATCCATGATTTCTATAATCAGGGGCAATAACCATAATTTCATGTTCAACTAATTTATCTGCCAATAAGACAAAAAATTCTCCATGCCCCCCCATTCCATGAGCAACTATTACTATTTTCTTAATCGTCGTTTGCGGTCTCCATACACGATAAAAAATTCTAGTCATATCAAAACTTTCAAAATAATAATTTTCACTATTACTAGCTACAGGATTCTCTCGAAGTCTTTCTAATAACGGATTAAGATCTAATATAAGTTTATTGATTTTTTGTTTCTCCCTCATAATTCTAATCTTCTAATATTTTAAGAGCCGATAGGTATAAATATGAAAAATGGGAGAGGAGGGATTTGAACCCTCGACCCCTAGGTCCCAAACCTAGAATCATGCCATAGAGAAACACTCTATAGTATCATACCAAGCTAGACTACCCTCCCTTTGGGTAATGGGCTCACACTTTTACAGATCTTATCTAATCCCTCGTTATTTCTAGAGGTAAACTAAAAATTAAATAAGTAATCTTATTTATATGCTGGTATAGATAACAAAAATTAATATTCTAAAAAAGTTTTGCCCTTAATACTTTAGGAATTTATTTTTTATTTAAAAATATTGATATGGATATATAATAAATAAATAACAAAATATAGAAATGAATAAAATGGTTAGTGAATGGTTGAACACATCGGAAATTATTGATAAAAATGCAAAAAAACCATGTCATAGACTCGGTTGGTGCCCTTATGGTAAACTAATAGAAGAATTTCCAGTAAGAGAACAAATTGACGATTATTCTTGTAAAGTTTTTCATCACAATTGCCCGATTTTCTATCTTGTCGAATATATTTCTGAGAAATACGGTCAAAAAGATTATGAAAAAGAAATTGAAATACTTTATAATAAAGGGGGATTAAGCAAAGTCTTTTCTAAAGATAAAATAGCTCAATATTGGTATAATTTAGGCTCAACTCATAGTGATGATGATAATAATTTAAGATTACAATATGCAATAGAAAAAATTCTTAAAGAACAACCAAATCAAGAAAAAAATCTCCAGAAATTACGAGAAATCTTCTTTTCAGTATCTTTGGAAGAAATTTATCAATGGGATTCCCAAAAATAGTTACTTTTTAAAAAACTATTAATCCTATCCTTAAACTGATAAAATATTAGATTTTTTATAGTCAAGTTTAGATAATCCTTTAATAATCATTAAAGTCTTTTTTAGGAATTAAAGGGCAAATGGCTAAAAGATCTAAAGAATGGAGAGAAAAAATTAGTAGAAGTATTGCTCAAAAATGGAAAGATAAAGAATATCGTCAAAAACAAATGAGAACACGACATTCAGAGGAATATAGAACCGAAAGAAGTAAAGAGATGCAGAAAAAATGGGATAAAGACGAATTTAAACAGAAAATGACTGGTGAAAGTCATCCTAACTGGAATCCTAATCGTGATCAAGTAGAAAAACCATATGGTCCTGGGTGGTGGGGAGAAAAAGAAGATCATGTAAGAGTACTTAAAGAAGAACAATGCAATCGAGATGCTTTAAGTGGAGAAAAATTTAAAGATAATGATACTATTGTTAGACACCATATAGATTATGACAAAACCAATAATGACCTTGAGAATTTATGTGCCTTAACTCCAGAGACTCACGGCAAAGTTCATAATGATAGTAAAATGAGTAAAAAAGAATATATGGAATTCCTTATCTTACAATCAATCCAGATTCTATGGTTTCTCCTAAAAAGGGTATCTTTAGCAATATATTTTTCTTTTCATTACTTTTTTCAGCAGCAATGTTCTTTTATTCAATATTTCATTCGGGAGATGATTTAGTAAAATTAGAGAAACCCACACTTTTTAAATCAAGGAAGGGAAAGGCAAAAGTTGGGACAATAGTACAGAATGGACGAGTCAAAAGACATTTTTCCCTTTCACTTGAAGATCTTGAGAAGCATATGTTTATTTGTGGTGCCACGGGGACAGGTAAGAGTAATTTTTTACAGCATTTCTTAATTAATTTTACACGACGATATAAGATTCCTTTTATGCTTGTTGAATTTAAGGGAGAGTATCATTTTTTACAAAGAAGAATAGAGGATTTATTAATAATAAGACCTGGAGAGAATTTTTCAATTAATATCTTTAATCCGGGAAGTTCTCTGCCAGAAGTTCATGCTGAAAGAATCTTTGATATATTAAAAAGTGGAAAATTTCTAGACGAGAATGCTGAGTTTACTCCTCAAATGGAGAAGGTCTTGGTTGAAATTTTGACCAAAGTATGCCAAAACAAAGAGTTTCAGAGTTGGCAAGGATTCTATGATTATTGCAAAGGCTACGCTAAGAATAAAAAAGATGATATTCCTATGTTAAGCCAAACTCTTATCAGTATTACAAACCGAATCAGAAGGTTTTCATTAGGGTCATTAAAGGCGTTATTTGATACTGAGCATAAAATTAAGACGGAAAATCTCTTCCAAAGAAATATTTTAATAGATTTAAGTTCTATAATCCGCTTAGGGGGTGAAAAAGAAGATGCGCTCTTTTTCCTTAACATGATTTTGAAATACCTTTGGGATAAAAATCTTACTCAAGGGGCTTATAATTTTCAAGGGATAAAACACATTACAATAGTGGAGGATACACAATATTTTGCTCCAAAAGAACTCACTAGACAAAATAAACTAACCACATATTTAGAAGACATAGCCTTACTTCAAAGGGGGACTGGAGAGTGCTTAATTTCATTAGCAACACATCCAGATATAAGTGAAGAGATTTTGGCAAATTGTGGTGTTCTTGTATGCTTTAAAACTCACATGGAGAAAGAATTCTTATGTAAATTATTGAATCTAGAAGTTGAACATGAAGATTTTTTATCGATTTTGGAAAAAGGGCAGTGTATTATTCGGGTAAATTCTATTAAAAGACCATTTTTACTTAAAGTTCCTTACATTCCAAGAACGTGGCTCACAATCTCAGAGATCAATAATAATAATGAATTAGCTTTAGAAAAGTTTAAAAAATCAAAAAGCAAGAATTTAGAAAATTCAAATAGAAAAAAAAAGAAATATATTAGGAGTTTTATTGAAAAAATTAGAATTTTTATTAGAAATCTTAAAAAAAAATATGAAAATAAAGTGAAAGTTATGAATGAAAAACACCAAAATAAAAAAAAATCTAATCAGAAATGGGATGATGAAGATTATTTAGATTCCTTCTCAGATAATTATGAAAATGATTTCATTGATGACGATTTTCCAGAGTTTTCTCAAGACTCTGAAAAAGCGTTCGCGAATCTTAAGAACTATATTGAGGAATTATATCAAAAGCAAGAAAGACGCAAAAGATCACAATAAATTTCTATAGAGAGTTTAAATAATTGAATTGAAATAAATTATAGATGATTTTAGGTATTCTTAATAAAAATCTAGAAAATCCTTTTACAGATCTTTTTAGTGGATTAGAGTCATGGTGCATTGCATTTAATGAATTTGCGGTAATTTTTTTTGGATATATGAAATATATTATTGTTTTTATCCTATTAGCGATTGGAATCTCAACACTCTTAAGATTACGTGGTCAATATTTTCAAGAGAGAATGAAAGATTACAATAAGGAAATTAAAGATATCAATAAGTTTAGAAAACCACGATTAATTTTAGGAGCGATCTACATTGTATTCGCATTTGGAATCTTATTTAACTGGTTTACATTATTTTTGATGTTTATTTTAGATCCTTTACCTGATAGGTTAATCTTTAATTTTATCAATTTTGCGGGCATAATCGATCCTTTTACTATGAATAGAATCATGGATATTAGCGCTTCTATTTATCCACACGAACAGACCATTTATTATTGTGTAGCTTTCGGATCATTTGTGGCAATTATTGATTTAGTAATAGCTATATGGTATTTAGTAAATAGAGTACCATTTAATCCTAAAATGGCAATTACACTCCTAATTGGAGGGGTGACTGCTGGAATCTTATTGGGATTTAAAACCTGTTTTCCCTTTTTTTTATAATATTATATCTTAATAGTATTTTCAATTTGTCTTATAACATTGTTATTTTAACATAAATGTGAAATATTTAAATAAGGAAGTTGGGTTCTTATAATTCAACCAATCCAAATTGATATTGGGATACTTGATAGTAAGTAAAGGCAGTACTATAATTACCATAAAATACTATAAAGCAGTAAAAAATAGTCAAATCTTTTCCTTCTTTAAAAGTTTTAAGAATCTAATTAAATGAAATAAAATAAATCTCCTTCACGTTTAGTAGATTTTATCTTATTATTAAATATCAATTTATTTAATAAACCTTCAGCATTCTGTATGAATAATTCTTGCAATTCTGGCACTCTTATGTAGTCTTTTAACCTTTTCAATAAAGACTGGGATGTAAATGCTTGTTCTTTATGTTGTTGTAAGTAATTAATCAGTATAGATTCAAATTCTTCAAACATCTGCCTTCTTTTTTCTTCTTTTTGTTTAAGTAATGTGGATTCTATATCCCTTAAATCATTACTTAGATCAAATTGCGGTAGTGAAACGTTACAATTCCATCCTAACTCGACGTATTGTAAAGCTTTTTCATACTCATTATTCTTTAAGTAATCTATTGCATTTTCTATACATTTTTTTGTATATTGATGTCTTATCTTTTTTATCTCTGTGTAAAACGAATTTTTACGGTTTTCAAAATCATCTACAGATTCAAAGTATGGCAGATGGGCTAATTCACATTTAAAGAAATTATTTAATGTCATTTCAGATTCTGAAATAAATGTAATATTTTTCCAAGGTATATATTCAAATTTAAAAGGTTTTTTCATTCTATCTCGCTCCTCTGTTATCATTGAAGGTCTTAATAATACCCAACCTTTAGGAGTTATTAAAACGTCTGTGATAAAGGTTCCTTCATCTTTTTCTGTATGAAGATAATGAGAGATAGCGTGCCATAATAATCCCCGCCCTGGTCTATAAAAATTTTTACCATCGCTTATTTTAATTTTCCAACTTAACCTAATACTTGTACTACAAATTATTTCTTCATCAGGTGGAATCATCTTTAATAAACGAGATCTAACTATAGGGATATAGAAATTCTCTCCATATTTTAGTGCATTCTGTAACACTAATTTTGCCCGTAAAGCTTTATCACTATTGGGATTATAAAGTAATTCTTTCTCGGCACAATCTAATGCATTTTCATAATTCTTAAAACGTTCATGAATATATGCTAATTGAAGCCAATATTTATTGGGACGTATTTCTAAGAGCTTATTGCCACATTCTAATGCTTCTTCATATGGACCAATTACGAGTAATATTCTAATTTTTAAGAGTAATGCATTTACTGAATTAGGATTTATTCCTAAAATTTTATCAACATTTAATTTTGCCCATTCGTAATTTTTAAGGATATAATGAGCTTTACTTTTGTACAACAATGCCATTTCGAAATTTAGGTTCCCTTCAAACACATTATTAAAATTGTTTATCGCAGCTAGATATTTTCGCTTCTTAAATAAAAAGACTCCTTTTGTATAGAATTCATCTTTTGGCATAAATAAAATAAATCAATTTTTATTTAAATAGATATTGCAGATCAAAAAAGATTTAAAAAGCAATAAATCTTAGAACAAGAGCATACTACATCATTTATTTTTTCAATAAAGTCATAGTAATTTAAATATTTATTAAGATTTCTAATAATTTTTTTTTTAATTTATTTTTTCTTTCTAATTTTCTTTTAGCTTTTCAAATGATATTTTCTAATTTTTTTTACTATGATGATTGATAAAATAGTGTGAATACCAAGCTTTTTCTGTATCTTTTACCCAATGTATATAAGTATAGGACCGAAAAATCCTATTAAAAATCCTATAAGTATACCTAACGATCCTATTAAAGATCCACCGATTCCTGCTCCAATAAATCCTGTAATAAGACATACTATTAGCAAAATTTGTAGATTTTTTTTTCTTTTTTGTCTCCTAATTTTTCTAGCTCTCTCAATTTTCTCCAGAATGGCTGCTCTCTGAACCTTTTGACATTCCTCCGAGCAGGTATATCTAGCACCGTATAGACCCCAAGGTCTTGAGTATTTATTATATTCTTTCCCACAAATCCTACAGTGTATTATTTTTAATTTAGCTTCTTTCTCTACCATTATTTAAAACCACCTTTATTTTATTCAAGAAGTAGTAAGGGATTGACATTTATAAAACTAGTTCTACCCAATACCAGTAATAAGAAAAAAATACCCCCAAATCAGATACAATTACCAGTAAAAATTATCCAAGAATTCAAATAATAATCTTTCTCTACATTACACATATTATTTTTTAGTGAAATATAAATGAAATCAAAAAGAAAAATTAAAATAATAAACTTAATAATTATAGGGATTCTGCTCGCCTTCTCACCAATTCTTAGCGCTAATCCAAGTTTTATTATCAGAGATCGCGAAATAAATACGAAATACTATGATGAAAAAAACTTTCTTTTTATAATTCTCAAATTGCTAAAATTGATATTTCTTTATTGAATCTTCTAATATACTATCGATTTCCATCAAAATCAGCTTAACCCAATATTATAAAATTGACAACTTAAGTAAAGAAATAAATTAATTAATACGAATAATTTAGATGTTATTTTTTTATTTAATAGTTAGGATTGATCTTATTTTTAAATTCTAATTGATATTCTTTTAATGAATATACCGTTTTATT
>JBHLOG010000112.1:0-11108 GCA_048940765.1 Promethearchaeota archaeon
TTTATTCTGTTATTTATATTTGGAATTTTGATGGCTATAAGCATGGTAATAGTATATTATATTACATACAGTGGAATTTATGAAGTTGTTAATGCTAACATAGATTTTGGTCCATTTAACGAAGCATATCTTTATGGAGGATCAGATCTTGTAACAGATCTCCCCATATTGAGAGAAGCAAAAACCTTAACAATGCTTATGTTAACCTTATTTTTCTGTGAATCTTTCTTAGTACTTCAAATTAGGCGTCCTAACAAATCATTAATAAAGAGTTTAATTGAAGATCGAAATAAATTTATGTTTATTTTAATTGGCTTTTTATTCTTCGTGTTTATCGCCTTAATATATATCCCAGGTGTTCAAGTTTTTCTTGCTGATTCTGGAATTAATTTTATGTTTATGTATCTAACAGGATTAGATTGGTTGGTATCCTTCCTTATTTCGTTGATTTGTATTGTTTCATTTGAAATTGTTAAATTTGTAGCTCGTAGAAAAAATATTACTTTTTAGTTAAACTATATTTTCCTTCTTTTATATTACATCAGTTTAATTAAATAATTATTTATTTTAATATTGATTCCTTTCCTTTATGTTAATAGGAAAGAGAGTCAAATTAGTACCTATTAAAAGAGAATATATTGAATCTTTTCTTAAATGGTTTAATGACCCTGAAATTACACAATACTTAATAATGTATCGTCCTCTAACCAGAATGGAAGAAGAGGATTGGATTGAGAATTTGAAAAATCGTGAGGATTTTATTGCTTTTTCTATTATCATTCCTAATGAAGATGGTTCAGAAAAATTAATTGGTAATTGTGATTTACATAAAATAAACTGGAAAAATAGAGTTGCGGAACTAGGAATCGTTATTGGAGAAAAAGAATATCAAAATAAAGGACTTGGAACTGAAGCTATAGAATTATTATTAGAATATGGATTTAATACTGTGAATTTAAACAGAATCGAAATTGTTGTTTATGATTACAATGTTAGGGCCATAAAATCTTACAATAAAGCTGGATTCATAGAAGAAGGCAGGAAACGACAATTTATGTGGAATAATGGTAAATATCATGATGAGATAATTATGGGTATTTTAGCAGAAGAATGGAGAAAGAAAAAAACTAGTTAGTCTAATTCTTCGAAATATGGAATTATTTTATCTCGAAAAATCTCATAAACTTTGTTAGTATCTGGACCTCTATTCATTAAACTCATATGAGTAGCTCCTGCTTGTTTATATTTTTCTATGCTTGAAATAACGTCATCAACAGTCCCTAAACAATTTGTGTCTTGTAGAATTGTATCAGGCAATTTATCTAAGTTATTTAAATAATCTAGTGTATTGATACGGCCCATTTCAAAATCATGAACATTAAAATCTTGTGGTAAATCTAAGTTAGGGTATGCTTCATTTGTAATAAATGCATTTAATAGATAAGAAGACTTAAAAAATTCACATCTTTTTATAGCATTTTCAGGATCCTCATCGTCAATTGCTACAAAACAATCATAAACATAATCAATATCAGTTGGATCTCGACCAGCTGCTTTTGCTGCTTCTGAAACTTCTTTCTGCTTCTCTTTATAGAGCCATGGTGGTTGATAAAGTGGATACCATCCATCTGCTAATTCTCCAGTTATTTGACGTGTCTTTGGCCCATTACCTGCAATATAAATAGGAGGACTCTTTTGAATAGGTTTTATTTGAATATAGGCTTTTTTTATTTCTCCCCAAAATTCACTATTTCTACTAACTTTTTTTTTAGTCCAAAATTCCCTCAATAAGATAATATATTCCTTTAATTTTGAAACTGATTTGGTTCTATCTAAACCATACATATCAATATTCATTGCTTCTCCTGCTCCTAGCCCAATCATAGCTCTTCCATTAGATATTTGGTCTAATGTAGCTACTTTATGTGCCATTAAAGCTGGATGAAATCGATGACAATCAGAAACGCCAGTACATAATTTAATTTTTTTTGTTATCATAGCTAAAGATGTTAAAAAACAATAAGCATCATAACATACTCCTGGTCCCGGAGGTAACATTACTGTATGATCCGCATAAAAAACACTAAAAAACCCACATTCTTCAGCCTTTTTTGTCCCTTCGAACATATATTCGAGGCGAGGGGTTGGTACAGGGATACCAAAACTAAATTTCATATTTTATTAAATTTATAATATTTTATAAACTTCAATCAACTGTTTGTCTTAATTGTATATTTAAGAAAACCAAAAGCTATATTAAAATTTTAGACATTTATTGTTATAAATAGGTTTTGAATAAAATACTTATTGGTAAAAGTTGTGATTTTATGGATATTAGTGATATCAAAATAGGGACTGAAGGTAGTTTTGTTGGACCAATTGATGAAGGAATTAAAGGTATAAAAAGAATAGAAGAAATTGGTTATGATTCGATTTGGATGGCTGATCATATCATGGGTTGGACTCCTGAATCAATTTGGACTCCAGATCTTATTAAAGCAGCAGCTTTTCAAGAAGATCCCCATTTTTTTCATGAAGTATTTTCTATAATGGCTATTGCTGCATGGAATACTAGCAGGATATTATTGGGAACAAGTGTTACTGAAACTTTTCGAAGACATCCTGCAGTCCTTGCTCAGACCTTATTAACTCAAGATCGGATCTCTAAAGGTAGAGTAATTTGTGGCATAGGAGCAGGAGAAGGAGAGAATGTAATCCCTTATGGTATTAAATGGGATAAGCCTGCTAGCAGATTAGAAGAGGCTATCAAAATTATAAGGTTATTATGGGAAAATAATAAAAAAGTGAGTTACAATGGAGAATTTTGGAAGATAAAGGACGCTGTTCTCACATTAAAGCCTTACAAGGAAGGTGTATTCCCTCCTATATGGATAGCCGCTCATGGACCAAAAATGCTTGATATAACAGGAAAATTAGGAGATGGATGGTTACCAGCCTATTCAGATCCTCCTTCCTATAAACTTAGATTAAACCATATTCGAAATTCTGCAAAAAAAGCAGGGAGAAATCCAGATGATATAACCCCTGGTCTTTATAGTTATTTAGTTATTGATGAAGAACATAATGTATGTAACGATATATTAGAGACTCCTGTTATAAAAAATAACCTATTAACTTTCCCAAATTCTGTCTTTAAAGAATATGGGGTTACTCATCCCTTTGGAGAAGACTTCTACGGATTACTCGATTATATCCCAACGCGATATGATCGAGAGACTGTTTTAGAAGCAATTAATAAAATACCAAAAAAAATGTGCGATGATAATATAATGCATGGAACTCCCGACGAGATCATAAGTAAAATTGAAGACTATGCAAAAGTTGGCTTAAAACATATAGTATTTTATAATACAACATATTTAGCTGACATGTCAAAAATTAAGAGTTCATTTAGTTGTCTAAAAAAAGTCTTGAATTATTTCAAAGGTTAATTATTTTTATTTTTTCATTCTATCAATTATTTGTACCTACGATCAGCAATAATAAACACATGTTGTTCTGGCACAGCAGGTTCATCAATTCCAACATACTTAGTTCCAATCACCTCAAAGCCATATGACTTCAGAAGCTGTTCCCATGCCATCAACTTAAGAAAATTAAGAGGTACATTGATATCCTCCTCACCAATTACTCGATTGTAAAACCAATCAACGAAGCTATTAGTTATCTTAATATAATCTTCCTCAATATAACTTTCTTTGATTACCAAACGTTGTTTGGTTACTCTCGTTGCCTCTTTCAATAAATGTTTGGGGTCGCTTGCATGATGTAAAACAGTATATAAAATGGTAGTATCTACTTCCTCATCTGCTAATGGTATTTTATCCTCCGGATTATATAAGATCAATGGTAGGTCTGTATAATTATAATTCACAATATCAACTAGTATAACTTCTTTTTTAAGCTGTTTTTTTATTTCTAGCGCTAAAAGCCCATTCCCAGCACCAAGATCAAGGATTCTCTCTCCTACGATGTATTTTTTTATATTTTCAAACCTCATTTTAGCATATTTAAATTCTTTAGCCTTAAGATCTTTTTTATCATCAACATGTCTTCTTATAAACTTACGTAATGTTTCTTCAACTTTAATAAGAGGAAATCCCTTTTTGAGACCTTTAGTTATGACCCTATTTACATAAAACCAAAAGATATTTCTCTTAAAAAAATTAACCTTAAAATATTTCATGGCCGATAATAATAATGAACGTATTTCATTCAAATAGTATTTGTCTTCTTTAGTTTTCTTAGAAAATATAGGATATATAACACTTTCCACATTATGTATATCGTTTTGATCAACAGGTTTATGGAATTTTATTGTTTCAACTTGAGCCATTTATATAACCTTAAGTAAAATTTTTAAGTAAGTGAGTATTTACTCATTTATAAATTTTATGAGTAAGTGCTCATTTATTATTATAAAAATGTCCAAAAAAAAATTTTCCCGAAATAAAAAAGAAAAAATTAAACGGATTTACGATACATTCTTTAATCTAATTCTAAAAAATGGGTATCACAAAACAAGTACAAATCACATTGCAAAATCAGCTAAGATTAGTATTGGTACGGTTTATAAATATTTTCCAAAAGGCAAAGATGATATTATAAAAAAATATTTTGAAGAATCGATGGACACATTTTTAGAGAGTCATGATTTAAGTAAGATGAATAATAAAAATATAAGTGATTTTCTCTATCATTTTGTTTTAGATTTATTTAAGGATCACCAGGAAAATAAAGGATATAATCTAGCCTTCAGGTCCGCTATACAATCTGATAAATTATTACATAAAGAGCATAAAGAGAAAATTTTCAATTTCTTTACAGATAAAGTAAAAAAATTACAAGAAATAAATGAAGATTTTAAAAAAATCTCCGAGAAAAGATTAGTTGATGTATTTATTTTCATGTATAATCTTGTCAATGCGATAATATATCATCATTTATCTATAATGAAATTATTTGATACCGATGATAAATTTATTGAATATCTCTCAAATTTAGTAATTTTTTCTTTAAAGTATTATCTTGATAGATAGATATACTTAATCCTTAGAACTGAAGAACTATTTAAGGCCTTGACAAAATGAATCTACATTTTTAGGTAATACACTATGATTATAACCCCCCTCTAACAAAGCATATCGCTTCCCTTTACATAACTTCTCCGAATATTCCTTCATTAACCTGCCCAATTCAGTGTAATCTTCTGGGTATAATTTATGCCCCCAATCCTCAATGCCCTCATCAAATCCTGCTGAAGCAACAAAAATATCAATATCTCTTAAATCTTCCATATATGCTCTAACTTCTTTAATATATCCAGTTCTTCCGCTTGAATAAGGATTAAGAATTTTCACTCTGAAATCATCGTCTCTGTTTGTTAAGATATTTATATTTCCATCTCCAGTGTGAAGATCAAAATCTAAAACAAACGCGGATCTAATTTTTTTCTCTGAATAAAGTTTAAGTAAACTAATGCTTATGTTATTGAAATAACAAAAACCCCAACAAGAATCCGCTGATGCATGATGTCCCGGAGGTCTAATCACAGCAAACGTAGGATTACCATTGTATCCTTCTTCTGCAGCTAAAATAGCACCTCCCGCAGCTAATGATGCTAATTCAAATAATAGTTTATCTCTCTTTATATTTTGAAAATGTCTTGATGTATGTGCTCTTAAAATATCTTCTTCAGTTGCAGCTTTTGGAGTAATTATCTCATATTCATCATTTTGAGAAATTAAATTCATTATTCCTTCTAAACGCCCTGCAGAAGCGGCTGGGTCCCAAGCGTATTCTGAATTTAAGTATTTTTCATGAAAAACAATTTTCATAATTTTCTCATTTTAATGTAATTATATTTAAAAAACCATATGATGAATATTATTTTAATCATTTTAATAGAGTTTATAACTTTTTTTACTCTGAAGATCTTACAATTGGATTATGATTAAGAAATAACAATTAAGAAAAAAAATAAGGAAATAAAAATTTAATTTGAACCTTTAATTACAATCTTTTACTTAATTTATCAATCATATCTTTTGTCATAGAACTGAGATTATAACTAGGATTCCAACCCCACTCTTCACGAGCAAAAGTATCATCAATAGTTTTTGGCCAAGAATCAGCAATTTCTTGCCTAAAATCAGGTCTATAGTCTATTTTGAATTCTGGAATATGTTTTTTAATTTCAGCAGCAAGCTCACCTGCAGAAAAACTGAATCCTGTTATATTATATACATGACGTTTTAATTTAGATGCATCTGCTTCAAGAAGATTAATCATACATTTATTACAATCGGGCATATACATCATAGGTAAGATAGTATCTTCCTTTAAAAAGCATGTATAACGCTTATGCTTTATTGCGTCATAAAATATTTCTACAGCATAATCTGTGGTTCCACCTCCAGGTAAAGTTTCGCTGCTGATTATTCCTGGGAGTCTCATTGAACGAGTATCAAGACCATATTTTTTGAAGTAATATTCTATTAATAATTCGCCACTTACCTTTGTAATACCATACATGGTTGTTGGTTCTAAAATTGTAGTGTTTGGTGTATTGTCTCTAGGGGTTGTAGGTCCAAAAGCAGCAATAGAACTGGGCCAAATTATTCTATCTATATTATAACTTCTTCCCGCCTCTAAAACATTGATCAAGCCATTTATATTAATATCCCAAGCTACTTGTGGCATTTTTTCTCCTGTAGCTGATAATATTGAAGCCATATGAAAAATTGTATTAATATCGTATTCATACAATGCTTTTGAAAGTAATTCTTTATTTATAGCATCTAAATAAATAACTGGACCATTTTCTGTTATATTCTTTGGAAGGGGGGTTTTTCTCCCTGTAGCGATTACATTATCATTTCCATATTTGCTTCTTAAGGCTGGTACTAATTCAGATCCAATTTGTCCAGCAGCCCCTATTACAAGTATTCTTCTCATTCTTATCAGATTTTAGCATTTTAAATTAGATGTATAATTCATAATTTATTCCATAAAAAAAGGTTTATTCATTATAATCCCATATTTAACCCCTAATTTTAAGATAGGTAAAACTAAAATACTTTTCTATATACCTTTAAAATATTAATTTTCTCAAAAAAAAACAGAATTTAAAAGGTGTAAAATTTGAAACGAGATCCTGTTGGTTTTTTAAAACAAGAAATGACTGAATTACGGAATAATAATCTTGAATGGATTATAAGATACCTTGAAGAAGGTTCGAAACCACATAGCACAGTAGACGGTAAAAAGGTTTTGATGTTAAATACTAACAACTATTTAGGGCTTGCAACACATCCAAAAGTGATTCAGGCATCTATAGATGCAACCAAAAAGTATGGCGCTGGTGCTGGTGCTGTGCCAGTTATTGCAGGTTCCTTTGATTTAACAAAAAAATTTGAGAAAAAGTTTGCTGAATTTAAAGAAGTTGAAGCTTCAATTCTTTGTCAAACAGGTTTTGCTGTTAATTCGGGACTAATTCCCATGCTTGTTGGAAAGCCTGATATTGTAGTCTCAGATGAATTAAACCATGGTTCTATTATTGATGGTGTAAGGTTATCTGGTGCTAAACGAATAATATATAAACATTGCGATGTTGATGACATGGAAAAGCAACTAAAGGAAGCTGAAAAAGAAGGAGCAAGAAGAATTTGCATAATAACTGATGGCGTTTTTAGTATGGATGGTGATATAGCTCCATTAGATAAGATTGCTGAAGTTGCTGAAGATTTTGGAGCAATGATCTTTGTTGATGATTGTCATGGAGAAGGTGTTTTAGGTAATGGTCGGGGTATTGTTGCTCATTTTAATCTACAAGGAAAAGTACATGTAGAGGGTGGATCAATGAGTAAAGGGTTTGGTGTATTTGGAGGTACTGTAGCCGGATCAAGACATTTGATTGAATTTTGTGCGAATAAGAGTAGAACTTATTTACTTAGTACTGCACACCCTCCGGGTGTAGTAGCTGCTAATATAGCATCCATTGAAGTTGTTGAAAGTGAACCAGAACATGTAAAAAAGGTTTGGGAACATACTAATTACTTTAAAAAAGAAGTTCAGAATATGGGGTACAATACTGGCAATTCTCAAACACCTATTATTCCTTTAATTATAGGAGATCCTGGTAAAGCTCAAGAGCTAGCAAGGATCCTTTTTGAAGAAGAAAATATCTATGGTACTCCAATAGTATTTCCGATGGTAGCCAAAGAATTATCTCGAATTAGAGTACAAATGAATGCTTTATTGACAAAAGAAGATTTAAACATGGCACTTGCTTCAATTGAAAAAGTAGGAAAAAAATTAGATATTATATAATTTTTCTTTTAATTTTTTTTATTTATTTTTTATTAGAGTGGTTTAGCTAAAATTGCTTTTACTCGTAAATTTTTGAATTCACTCGTTGCTGCTGGTTTAATTAAGCATACCGTATCTGCTCCTCTTCCTTTTCCTGCTACAGCTATGATATCTCTATTTAAGTCAGGAATTAAACCTGCATCAACTACAGTACTCGAAATTTCTATACAAACCTTTACTCCTTGGCTAAATTGCCAACCTAACATTTTAGCTAACATATCTACAAAAATCCATGCTTCTTTATTAATTCGTAAACCCCTTTCTATGCCACTCATAGCATGAGTTCCAATATGAATTTTTAATCCCTTACTTTTTAAAACTTTCAATTTCTCCTCCGGAAATTCTTGTCGAGTATTACTATTTACAAAATAATATGCATGAGTTATAATAACAATATTATACTCATTTGGATTAAAAATTTCAATTGATTTTTCAGCAACTGTTCCAGTGGTACTAGCTAAGACAATATCTTTTATATTGAATTTATCTGCATACTTTTTTGCAATTTGTAGTGCTTTTTCAGTGTTATGGGGGCCACCCTTTTCAAAATAAGTAACCTCAATATTTAAGTCAGCCATATCACATCAGCCTTATTAATTTTGATATTTAAAACCTTATCTTTTTAGTAAGATAGAACGCGATTGTACTTAAATGATTATTATTGAGTTTAAAGTTGTTCTAAATAAATATCAAGATAGTTTTAAAAAGATCAAAATTTAAATACATTTAACTATATTTTTTGTAAATTTAATAACAAATATGGGATATCATATGAGTGAAAGAAAAGTATCTTTAAAAGAGAAAATACTATTTGGGACAAACGCTTTTCCAGATCAAATTTGAGTGAATTATATCGTCACCAAAGATTAATTAACATACCAAGCGTTTACGATTTACGTTTTTACTTTTTATTTTGCAGTTGCAGGTCTTTCAATGCTTGAAATGTGGATTGGATTCGTTTTATGGGGTATTTGGAATATGTTTAATGACCCTTTACTAGGAGCATTAAGCGAAAAAACTAAGCAGAAAGGGAAATTAGGGAAAAGAAAATTTTATTTAATTATATCCTTTATTCCCTTAGCGTTGATAATGATTTTTCTTTTTACCGTACCTGCCAATTTTAAGTTTTGGTACTTTATATTCATAATTTTTACATTTGAGTTTTTCTATACAATGTTTTCAGTAAATACAAATGCCGTATTCCCCGAAATGTTTCCGACAGAAAAACAAAGAGGAGAAGTAAATGTGTTTATAAAAGCCTTTACTATGATTGCAGTAATATTTGCTTCATTAATTCCAACAATTATTGTATCTCCTTCTTTAGTTCCCGAAACTGATCCAATAGCTAATCCGACAGGTTATGCTACAGAAGTTGCTAGTATTCAGTCTAAATATATTACTTCTGGAATAGTATTAGCTATAATAATACTAATCACAGCAATATCGTTTATTTTTTTTGGTGTGAAAGAAAAAGAAGAACATACAAGTGCTTTTGAAAAAAGACCAGGATTTTTCGAATCATTGAAAATTACATTTTCAAATCGAACATTTATAAAATTTACACTTGGAAATATGCTTATCTGGTATTGCTTTAATGTATTATTAACAGTGTTTCCGCTCTATGCTGTTTATGTATTAGGAAGAACTGAAGAAACTATATTAATTGGAGTTACTTTAATGTTAGCGCTTTTAGCTGCGGCATTCTTTATGCCTGTTCAAGCAAAGATTAGAAAAAAATATGGTACACGTAAAGGATTAATGATGGGTTTGGGAATATGGATAATTACTTTATTTCCTTTAGTCCTTTTATCAAATAATGAAATAAGTAGGATATTATCGTTATTTGTATTTATATCAATAGGATTTGGATTATCAGCAGCACTATTTTTTATTGATATTATTCATGGTGATGTAATTGATCAAGATGCACTAAATTTTGGTGTAAAAAGAGCAGCGAGTTATTATGGAGTAAATGCTTTTATCCATCGCTTTTCAATGATACTTGGAATTACAACTATTTATATCATATTTTCAGGAACGGGATGGAGTAAGTATGTACCAGTCGTTGCTGATCCATTATTAAGAGAAATTGGTATAAAAGCTTTGATGTTTCTGTTTCCTTCAATAGCACTTATTGGATCAATTCTCTTTTTCAAATTTTACGATTTACATGGTGAAAAACTCGAAAAGATGAGAGAGGAATTAGAAAAGCATCCTGAATTAAAATAAAAATGAATTTTTTTTCTTTTTTTATTTTGTTATAGGTGAATTTTTCTTTAATTTAAATTTAACATTTTACGGGTCTCATCTAATGTTGCTGGTTCTCTCCCAATTTCATTTGCTAATCGAACCATTCTTTCTACTAATTGGGCATTACTTTTAGCAAGTTCTCCCTTTCTATAATAAACTGTATCTTCAAGACCAGTTCTAATATTGCCACCCATGCACATTGCTATCATTGTTGTTCTAAGATTATATCTACCTATAGTAACAACCTGCCATGTAGAACCTTCGGGAAGTAAATCAACCATATTCAGAAGATTTCTAACAGTAGCAGGTGCACCACCTTTTATACCAAGTACAATACTAAAGTGAAGCTTCTCATTTTTTTGAAAAACGCCCATATCGATTAATTCCATGATATTTGCCATATGGCTTATATCATATACTTCAATTTCAATACCAGCACCAATTTTTTTACATCCATTCACAAATTT
>JBHLOG010000016.1:0-44615 GCA_048940765.1 Promethearchaeota archaeon
ACCTGCAGATCAATACTCGTATAAGATAGTAGTTCAGAATGGGCCATATTCAATAGAAAATTATATAAATGTTGAAGTAGGTGCTAGATTAGATATATCACATCCGTCCGACATCACTTACACTCAAGGGGATACGGGAAACGTGATAAGCTGGGTTGTAAATGAAGGGTATGAAGGAGGTGCTATATATTATATCTATGATGAGAGTGACACAGAATTGGATTCGGATTCTTGGAATCTCGGAACACCAATAACATTTAATGTGGATAGCTTATCTGTTGGAACATATACTTATCGTATAGAAGTTCATAACGCATTGGAATATATAGAAGATACGGTAGAAGTTGAAGTTCGAAAAAAGAAACCAATACCCGGATTTCCTGTATTGATTCTAGTGAGTTTTGCATTAATCGCGGTAATCTATATTGGTATTAAATCAAAGCATAAGCTAACTTAAATTCTAATATTTTTTTTTAATTTTTACTTTTTTTTATTTCTTGATCTTTTGATATGAAGATTAAGATTTTAAATGGACTTATCAACTGGATCTTCCTTCATTAAAAATTTGAATTTACACACATCATCACCATTGGATTTTCGCTTTAAAGGAATTATTTCACCATTTACTCCCATCGCTTTTAGCCATCCTCTATGCCTGAAATTACAAGCACAGACATATTCTTGGGCTTCTTTAGATTTTTCCACTTCTTTCCAGATAAAACATTTTTCCACTAAAGCAATTCCTTCTTTTTCTGAATGAACAATAAATTTAAATTTCATAACTTTTGGAATAATAACATCCATGAATGTGTTCATTATTTTAAAAACTTCTGAAATTGAGTTAATTGAATCTTTTTTGATACCCAAAGCATTTAAAATATGCCTAGCTTCAATTTTTCCCATTGAAGAGACTACCATTTGATTTAACTGGTTAGCTTCATCAATCCCATATTTTTTTTTTGATTTTAAAAACCATTGTCCATCATGCTGAGCCCAACACATCTGTAATATAAATTTTTGAGTTTCAAGTGGTATTTTGTATTTTTCTTTCAATAAAACCTCCATATTTCTTCTCCTTCAATTAAAATAATTTCTTATTTTATTTATCAAAAAATAAAAAATAATCTCTAAAACACTGACCATTAGTATGCATTAAGCAACCTTCTATTATGGGTTCTACTTCATATTTAATGCCTAAGCTTTCAAACCATCCTTCTATTCGATCAAAAATCCCACATTCATATTGTTCGATTACTCCTAATTTTTTTATTCCATCATAAGCCCAACATTTTTGGATTTCACAGTGCAGGTGGTTTCTTTCTGGAAAATTATATGAAAATCCCATAAAATCTGCTTTAAATAAACCCATTGCATTATCAAAGAGATTCTTTAATTCATTGAAATTTCTAATTTTTTCAATCTTAAAAGCTCTCTGGATTCTCTTTATCTCGATACTAGCTAAGGATTTAATAGCAGCTTTATTTATTTTGTTAGTTTTTATCATACCACACTCTTTTTGGCAGTGATAAAACCACATACCATCATGAGTCATCCAACATTTAATTAAAAGCTCTTTTAAATCTTCTAATTCCATAATGAAAATACGTCTAGTTTTGCTTTTATTGTTTTTCGATCATATACAACCTCTTTTTAGTTGAAAATAATTGAGTCCAAAGCTTTATATTCTTATCAAAAATATAACAATATAAGAAAACCTTTTTTTAGTTGTAATTTTTTGATGATAAACTATGTCAAATGAGATAATCCTAGAATTAAAAAATTTTCTAAGAAGTGCAAATCTCTCAAATTATGAAATTAAAACTTACACAACACTATTAAGTTCTAATAACCTTACAGCTAGAGAACTAAGCCGAAAGTCGAATGTACCCACAGGTAGAATTTATGAAATATTAGAAGCTTTAAAAGATAAGGGTATGATTGAAATTCAAGATTCAAGGCCTAAGATCTATAGGGCTATATATTTTAATGAAGCATCTCATAATGTTATTTCACACTTAAAAAATAACCAACAAAGAAAAATTACATTTTTGGTAAATCAAGCTAAGCAATTAGAATCAAAAATTAACGATATAGATATTTCTATTAAACCAGACACATCAAAGATATTCTGGTCAACTGCTTATGGCTGGCGTGCTATATTTGAATTATACTTTAAGAAATTTAATAATTTAAAGGAAAAATTGTTAATGACAGGATTCTTAAATGAAAACACATTGAAAGTACTTCCACAAGCTAAAACTTTCTATAACGGGATCCTAAATGCATTAAATAGGGGTATTCAGATGAAATATTTGTGGAGTTTTGAATATGACGAACGATCTTTATCAGATGAGCAAAAAGCTAAGAATGAAATGCTTTTTGATAAATTGACAAAAAAACTTAAAGATTTATTCAATTTATCCTCCGAAATAGAAAGATTTGAGATGAGATTTATACAAAAAAGAATTCCAACCTACTATGATATATTTGATAATAATAGAGTTTTAATAAAACTCCAAAATCCTTTAAAACCCTGGCAAATCTTTGCCTGTATAAACGTACTAGACCCAATTTTGGCAAAGGAATTAACTGAAAAATACGAAAATATGTGGTTATTTGAAGCTATTAAAGGAAAAGAATAAAAAAGAGATCTTAAAATTAAGATTTCTCAATTTTTAAATAATATTTATCTCCTTCAATTTTAAATTCCAGAATTTTATCGTCCTTCTTATCTAAATAACGCTTTATATTTTCTCCTGCTTCAGCATAATCTCCAGTGACTTCAAGTATATCTCCACTATTCATCTCAAGGAGCTGCCTCTTTGTCTTAGCTACTGGCATAGGGCAAACAAGACCAGAGCAATCTAATTTATATGAATCTATCATAATTCAATTCCTTACAAAAATTAACTAAATAATATATTATCTGCTTCTTCACACATTTCAACTAATCCATTCATAGTTGTCTTTTCAATTCCATCTATTAATTCATCTTCAGACAATCCACGAGCTTTCATACATACTCCACATGCTTTTACGTTTGCTCCTTCAGAAATCACGTCAACCATCCATTTTCCTACATTATCATATGTACTAGGATCTTGGTTTTTTTTCCCTACAAAAATACCATCCTCTACCAAGAATATATTCACTTTATGTTCCTCTAATAAAGCAGTTAAAGCAAATCTTAACATAGTATATGGTCGTTCTGAAGTATAAGCTCCATCTGCTATTATAATTGTAAAAATTTTTCTTTTTTGAGCCAACTTCGATAATCCTCTTTCTTCATTTAGTATAAAGTTAGATTATAGTTATGTAATTACATTAAAAAAACAATATTTATTAATTTTTTCGTAATTATATATTAAAAAAATCAATAAATAAAAATAGTCTAATTATCTATTATTAACAGTAGAAGATTAGTTTTTTCGAGATGATTTAAATTATGAATATTGAATATTTAAGAAATTTTATTAAATTAGCTCAAAATAAAAGCTTTTCAAAATTAGCAAAAGAAATTCCTATTTCACAGAGTACATTATCGCATCAAATTTCTCAGCTAGAAAAAGATTTTGGAGAAGTAGTCTTAATTAACAGAACTACAAAAAAATTTGAGTTAACTAAGGCGGGTAACCTTCTACTTAAAAATGCTCAACAAATAATCAATTTGTACGATACAACTAAACAAGAAATTTCCAGATTTAAAGATCAAATTGAAGAAGATATTATTATATCAGCTTCAACCATTCCAGGTTCACACATTTTACCACGATATATAGCAGAATTTAGAAATAAAAATCCAAATGTAAATTTTAAAATATTGATTAATAACTCTCTGAAATCGATTGAAAATTTGAAAAAAGGAGTTGCCGATTTTGCTGGCATTGGGAGTTTTATGAACTATAGTGAAAAAGATTTTGATTATATTAAATTAGGAGAAGATGAGTTTAAATTTATATGCTCACCTAATCATGAATTGCTTAAACATGGTAAAACTTCAGTAAATTTTGATGAACTTATTAAATTTCCTTTTGTGTGGAGAGAGAAAGGCTCAGGTATGAGAAATACTTTTAAAGCACAATTTCCAGATTATAAAAGGTTGAATATTGAATTAGAAATAAATGATAATGATTCTATTATTTCTACAGTCAGTGAATCTAATTATATTAGTATAATGAGTGAAATGATGGCTGATAAAGCTGAATCTGCTGGTTTAATTACATCTTTAAAAATTAATGATTATCCTATTATAGCTAAAAGATCATTATTTTTTATTAAGTTAAAAGATAAGCAACTTAGCCAGCTAAAAAAGAAATTTTGGAATGAGATTAAATCAAAAGTTTAATAAAAAGGAAAAAAATGATTAATAACGACAATAATTATTTTATTAACACTCCTGTTTGATCAAAGTTTAGAAAGGCGCTAATCTTCTCTTTGAGGGGGTAAATTCCCTCCTTAAACAATGTAATTATGAAAATTACGAAAAAAATGATTGATCCTAACCCCGGTGCAAATCCGCTTGCAAGATCTACAAATGTAGAAGAACGATCCCAAGAAAATATTGTATAAACTAATGAAATACCAGCTATTAAAATAGATATAAAAGATATTATTGCAGCAGTTCTTTTACTGAGATTTAAATGGATTGGTCCAAGTTCCAACTTAAAATATTTTGGTTGTACTATAATTGATAAAATTGTGTGACTTATCACTTTATCCTCAAATTCTACATGAACATTTAGGAATCTCCTTTCACTTTCTTTTTTCTTTTTTTTCAATGTTTTTGATTTGATTGGCATGATTGAAAAAATCATAACTGGAGGATTAACTGCATCCTTGTTGACTTTAACTTTTCCAAATATTGGATGTACCTCAAAACCTTCACCTTCAATTTTGAGATCTAGAACTGGTGGTTCTTTCTTAGTAGTGACTATTTGAATTGTCGTTTCATAAATTGTTTTACCCTCTTCATCAACAATCTTCAATTCTTTATGTGAAAAATACACATAAAATAAATAACTTCTTTGCTCCATCATAACAGAATAATATTGTAGCCCCATATTGATTTTATAGATTGTTGGTTGAGGTTCTTCTGGAAGAGTTATAGCAGGTGTGAGTTCTAACTTTGGTGGAGGCGGACTTGGTCCTGCTAAGGCGTCTGAAGGAGGAGGTGGGGGTGCAGCAGCAGGCATGGGGGTTTTAGCAGGAGCGACACCACCAGCAGGTGATGGTGCTGACCTTTTTTTTTCTTTTGGGGCTTCTTCCATCTTTCGAAATTCTTCTCTTTCCCTAACGTCTCTTTTTAATAACTTCTCTTCTTCATATTCTTCATCTTTATATTTTGCATCATCTGCAATAGAAGATAACCTTGTTATATCTTCATCATAAGATACTTCTTCCATCAGTTCGAAAGCTTCTTTCTTCTTTTTTGCTTTAACTTTTGGTTTCTCTTTTACTTTTTCTTTCTTCTTCGGTGGTTCTTTCTTCTTTAGCAACTTTAGATTTTTTAACTTTATATTCTCGGAAATTTTTGTATTTGTAACAAAATCAACAAAATAAAGGTCCTTACGAGTTATTTGAATTTCTTTTAAAGATACAAAAATGTCATCTAAGATTTTACTAATCCGAGTTGATTTTTTATATATTCCTACAAACATGAAATTTAAGATTTCAGCAGAAAAAACTTTGGTCTTTTGATCATAGAATATCTTATTACTAGGGATCTCAAGACTAGAAATACTTTTAATAGATTCCAATTTTGAACTTACCTCTTTTTCAGCTTATCACTTTTATTTAGTTTTCATTAATTAAAAATAACCTTTTATAAGTTTTTATAATGATAATATATCTAATATAGTTATCAAATTCTTTATAAGGAAGAAAGATAAATGATAATGTCAAATTTATAAAATTATTATTTAATATTCAAAATTTATTAACAATATAAATTAAATGTGAATATTAAAAAATAAAAGAAAAAGGGATGAAATTGGAAGGAAAATATATTTTAACTCATGATTTAGGAACCTCTGGTAATAAAGCTGTGTTATTTGATTTAAATTTAAATGTAATTTCTCAGATAAAAGTAAGTTATCCTTTATATTATCCAAAACTAGGGTGGGCAGAGCAAAAACCGGAAGATTTCTGGAATGCCGTTATAAAATCTACCACTACTTTAATTCAACAGTCTGATGTTCGTTCTGATGAAATTATAGCATTAACATTTACTTGTCAAATGAATTGCACCATTCCTATAGATAATGTAGGTAATCCTCTTATGAGAAGTATTAATTGGCTAGATACAAGGGCTGCTTCAATAACACATAAATTTTCGAAAGGAATCATAAAAATTTCTGGTTATGGATTAAAAAATATATTGATGTTTCTCAAAATCACAGGTGGCGCTCCTGGCTTTAATGGAAAAGATCCTATTTCTCATCTTTTGTGGATCAAAGAAAATCGGCCAGAGATATACGAAAAAACTTACAAATTCTTAAGTGTAAAAGATTATATTATTTATAAATGCATTGAAAAAGCTGTAACCTCAAGGGATTTAGGGAATACTGCCTGGATGATGGATAGTAATCCTGGAAAATTTGAATGGTCTGATAAAATTATAAATAAATTTAAAATTGATATAAATAAATTACCTGAAATAAAAAAATCTACTGAAATTGCAGGTGAATTAACAAATGAAGCTTCTAAGGAACTAAACTTAAAATCTGGAATTCCTGTTTTTGTGAGTTCTGGAGATTTGACTTCTGCGGCATTAGGGTCGGGCGGGATTTTAAATAATAAACTACTTCTATGTTTAGGAACAGCAGATTGGGTTGCAGCCCATACTTCAAAAAGAGTAAAAGATCTTTCTCATTATGTGGGGTGTATAAGTTCTGCTCAAGAAAATTATTTATGTATCTCAAAACAAGAAACTGGTGCCAATTGTCTTGATTGGATTATCCAACAAATGTTTAAGGATGAGATAGAGGGATTTAAAGGAGATTCTGATAAATTCTATTCATATTTAGATTCGCTTCTCGAAAGATCTGAAGTTGGTTCTAAAAATCTTATTTTTACTCCATGGATGTATGGGGAGAGAAGCCCAATAAATGATCCAAATCTTCGAGGAGGCTTCTATAATTTAAGTCTGGTGCATAATAGATACGATATTTTAAGATCAGTCTATGAAGGAGTTGCTTATAATCTAAAATGGGCTCTAATTTATGTTGAAAAATTGATTGGTAAATCAGATGAGATTAATTGTATTGGAGGCGGGATAAAATCAGATAAATGGTGTCAAATTCTTGCGGATGTGCTTGAACGAAAAATTGTACAAATGGAAGCACCTGATTTATCTGCTGCTAAGGGATCTGCTATTATTTCAATGGTAGGATTAGGCATACTTGAAGATTTCTCTAATGCAATTCCATTGATAAAAGTTAAAAAAGTTTTCATTCCTAATACGGAGAATAAAGGAATTTATAACAAAATTTTTGATGAATATAAGAAAATTTACAAAAGAAATAAAGAAATGTTTATAAAGTTAAATCTCTGAAATATGACTTAAACATCGCTAAATCATCTCTAATATCTTTTATTCTTTCAATTACTTTATCTTTTCCTATAACTTTTGTAATGGCTTCGTTTATTATTTCTAAATCTCTATAAGCCATAGAATTTTCATACGTTTGATTATCTATATTTCCTTCCCAAGGCTTTAATTTTGGTGTTGATTCAATGAACCTCAAGTTCCAATTAATTTTTTCTTTATAATCTTCAGTTAAAGGTTTCAAATTATCTTTATTCCATCTTTGAATTACCCAAGGAGCATATTCATGTAATTTATCAAAATCAAATTCCAAATCATTCATCCATTCATATTGATGATCCCAATTTCCAACTGCAATATAATTATCTATTCCCGCTTGTTCAGGAGGAAAATATTTCCAAGAATTCCTAACTACTTTTTCATCTCTAAAGGATTTCCCTTCAGCGTATGGAAAAAAATATCCTAATTTTTTTATTGATTGTTTATCATCTTGACTAACTTTGAAATAAATCTCAATTTGAGTAATATCTATCTTACTTTTTATTATTTCTTCTTGATATAGTTTAAATACTACATTTTTTGCCTCATTTGGAATGCACTTTCCTGTAAAAATTGGATAATAGGTAAAACAGTAAAATTTGTTTCCATTATTATATTTACCTTTATAAATTTCAACCCAACATTCTATTAATTTAATATAAACATTAGATTTAATGACATTATAGATCAATAAAGCATCAGCGACAACAAAAATAACTATAATAACAATAAATATGGTTAAATTGAAAAATATAAACGCTAAGAAATATGACAGTGCAATATAAATAAGTAAAAATCCAGCAATAAAAAAAAATGCAATTAGAGAATTATAAGCTTCATGCTCCTTATCTTTTTTTGAATATAGAATAATTGGAGCATTTTCGATCACTATATCTTTCCCATATTCATTGATAAATTGATGAAACTCAATTTTATTCCATTCAGAATCAGACATATTCGAATAAAAAAGAATATTATTTATAATAATTTGATTTTATCTCTTAAAAAAATTGCTATACTAAGAATAAAATAGAGTTTCTCTATAAATTTATTTAAAAATCTATAAGACTTTAAAAATATGGCATTAAATATGTCCTCTAATGGAAAGTATATTACTAATAGTCCAAGTGATATGACAATTAAGATTTGGCCAATGAAATAATTTAGATAATTAAATTTTTAAATCAAATGTCTAAAAATAAATAATTTAACTCTCTTTTGAAATTTTTATTTGGCATATAATATTATTAATTTTGAAGAATTTATGGTAGATTTTGAAGACTTTTTAAGCTTTTTGGGATCTCAAGATTATTATGATGACCAAATTGTGCATATTGAAACGATTCCTGAATCTAAAGCGCAATTTGATGAATTGAGCAAATCATTAAAAAAGAGACTTCAACTTTGGTTAAATAATAACAAAATTCGATTATGGAGACATCAAGTTGAAGCAATCAATAATATTTGTGAAGGACGCAATACTGTTATAGTTACTTCAACTGCATCAGGTAAATCGCTCTGCTATAATCTACCTATTTTACAATCAATACTAGAAAACCCCAAAACTACTGCACTTTATGTATTCCCTACAAAAGCGTTAGCAAGAGATCAATTTGCTATTCTCTCAAATATGCTTGAAGATACAAATATTAAACAGAATAGAATTGGAGTATATGATGGAGACGTGGAGCCTGATGAAAAAAGGCAGATACTGACTAATGCAAATATTATTATTACCAATCCGTATGGATTACACTTATACTTACCTTGGTTTAAACAAAAATGGATCAGGTTCTGTAAAAATTTGAAATATATTGTATTAGATGAGATTCATATATATAATGGAATTTTTGGATCTAATTTTGCTCTTCTGCTTAGAAGATTAAAAAGAATCCTTGAAAATTATAATATAAGACCTTTATGGATATTATCAAGCGCCACAATCTTTAAATCCAAAGAATTCGCTGAAAAATTAGTAGGTGAAGAGTTTCTTGTTGTTGATAGAGATTATTCTCCTTCGGGCGCAAAAAAAGTGATTCTATGGGATTTGCCATATGATGATATCTCTAATAAATATCGATCAAGCCACCAAGAAACAAAAAATTTATTTATTAGCCATTTGAGTAAAGGAATTCAAACATTAACTTTTACACTTTCAAGAAAAATGGCAGAATTACTAACCATCTGGACTAGAAATGCTTTACCTTTACTAAAAAATAAAATTTTCAGCTATCGCGCGGGAATTAGTAAAAAGAGAAGAAGAGAAATTGAGAAAAATTTCAAACAAAAAAAAATTTTGGGGATTAGCTCCACTAATGCACTAGAAATAGGAATAGATATTGGTTCTTTAGATGCAACTATTAGTTCTGGATTTCCAGGGACTATCTCTAGTTTTAGGCAACAAATTGGTCGGTCCGGTAGAGGAACTGATCTTTCAATCTCAACATTGATACCCATGCAAAATCCATTAGATCTATTTTATATCCATAATCCAGATAAATTATTTGGACCTATAAAAGAAGAAGTTCTCATTACTTTAAATAATAAATATGTTATTAAGAATCACCTCTGTTGTGCAAGTAAAGAGAGTCCATTAAGAGCTGATGATTATCTAACATTTGGAATAAATGAGAAAAGTTTATTCATTAAATACTTAGAGGAATTAGTTTCAGAAACTTTATTAATGAAAAGAGGAGATCGCTATTACTGGAATAGTGATTTTTTTCCAAATGAAAAGTTTGGATTAAATGATCTTTCAAACCGAAGTTATAAAATTTTACTAAGAATTAATTCTGGTGAAGAATTTTTAACGATTGAAGATGAGAGTTATGTTTTTCGAGATCTACACGAAGGGGCCGTTTATTTATATGAAGCAGAAACCTATGTTGTTGATGAACTTGATTTAGATGAAAAAAAAGTATATTTAAAAAGATCAAATGTCGATTTTTATACACAATCCTTAAAACATACGGATATAACTCCTCTTGAAATAATATCAGAAGGTAAAATAGGTAGAAACAAAAATATTGATGCCTTTTTTGGAAATGTGAAAGTTGAACATGAATATTATTCGTATAAAGTTATTGATTCTTTTACTCAAGAAACTCGCTCACGTCACCCTTTAGAAAATATCCCCATTATTGAATTTGAAAGCCAAGCACTCTGGTATTTGATACCTTTTGAATTCCAAAAAGAGTTAGAATTGGTAGGTTATAATCTCGGTGGAACCATTCATGCCATAGAACATGCGATGATCGCTATGGCACCAGCATTAGCACAAATTTCTCGATGGGATTTAGGTGGTGTTTCAATTGATTTTGATCCTGTAAAACAACAACCTATAATTTACATTTATGATGCTTATAAAGGTGGAATTGGTATTTCAGAAACATTATATTATAATTTGAGTGAACTAATTGAGATGACTTATTCATTGATTAAATCTTGTAGTTGTAAAAGCTCTGATGGATGTCCTGGATGTATAATGAGCCCAAAATGTGGAAATAATAACGATCCATTAGATAAAAATGGAGCCTTGTTTCTCTTAGAGAAAATAAAAGGAAAAAATTAAATAAATTTGAGTAAATAAAATCTTTAGATAATTTGAAATTAATGTAAAATTTTTAAAGATTAAAACTATATTTATACTTAGCTCCAGATAAGACCTATAAAATTAGGTATCATATTCAAAATTATAGGGTATTAGGGTTGTTATATAGTTCTACGTTTAAAATAGTAATTTTTGGAGATTCACAGACTGGTAAAACTACATTAACTCATAGATTTTTAACCAATTTATTTAAAGACGATGTTGCTATGACACTTGGAGTTGATTTTCATCTAAAGGCAGTTGAAGTAGATGGAGAAATGGTAAAACTTCAAATTTGGGATTTTGCTGGTGAGGAAAGATTTAGATTTCTGTTTCCTTCTTATATTAGAGGAGCTACTGGCGCAATTTTTATGTATGATATTACTAATTATGGTTCACTTACTAATGTAGATGATTGGTTTGAAATTTTAGAAAAGGAAATAGATTATTATTTACCAATCATTTTTGTCGGGGGAAAAATAGACTTAATCCATTTAAAGGAAGTTTCTACGAAAAAAGCAATGGATTTAGCAAATAGTAAAGGTGCCGATGGATTTATAGAGTGTAGTTCTAAAACTGGTGAGAATATTTCTAAAATTTTTAACTTATTAATAAAATTAATTCTAAAAAATAGAGATTTACAAACAACTAAACTTATTTAGTCTCTAATTTGAATAACAAAAATTATTTATTACCTTTCACTTGACTTTCTATGAGAATTGTTGAAGCAACAGAACCTAATATTCCTGAAATTGCAGAATTATGGAAAGAACTTGCTGATCATCATTCAAAAATAGACTCTTTTTTCACAAGGAGAGAAGATGGTCATATAATGTTTAAATCCTTTATTACTGAATTAATTAATTCGAAAGAAGCAGAAGTATTTATAGCTATAGAAGACGAGAAAGTCCTTGGTTATATAATTGCTAAGATAGATGAATATCCTCCAGTTTATTTGTTAGAAAAGCATGGAACCATATATGATTTGCTTGTTACATCAAAACATAGAAAAAAAGGCATAGGGAAAAAATTTTGGCTAGAAGCTCTCAAATGGTTCAAAAATTTAGGTTTAGAAAGAATAGAACTTAATATTGTTCCAAATAATCCTGAATCTTCTTCCTTTTGGAAAAAACAAGGATTTCAACCCTATATGCATAAGTTATTTATCAGGATTAAATAAATCTTAAATTCTATAAATTTTTTATTCTAAGTTTAAAGATTTTAGCTTATTTTCACTAGGTAAACCTGTTATAGGATCCCACTCACGATAATCATAGAATAGTTGTTTTAATTTGTTAAAATTAGGAGCTTTTCCTACTGAACCCCCACTTTTAAAGTATCTCAATAAAATTTGAGGTATCTTATCATCTGATGGAGATAATCCCATTTTAATATTAAAAAGTCGTTTCATGTTTGTGATTCTTTCTCCATATATTTTTATTTCATTAAGTTCAAATTGTAATCCTGTAGCATTTTTAATTATTTCAGCATTTTGAGATGGTGGAGGATTGCAAAAAGAACACATAATCATTGAACTATATAGTGCTCTATAATCCATTAATCTTGAGCAAAATTCAGCCATTTCTATATCATCATTATAAGTATCAATTTGTTTAATTCCAATTTCCTCTAAAGGTATCCCCATCAAAACATAATAAGCATCACAAGCATTGTGAGAAGGACCTCGTGGTCCTATTCCATAGGCTATCGCCATTCCATAATTAGAGCGACTATCATGGTAGGTTACCTCTAATTTATCGACAGTTGCAATTTCATTTGTATCGATTTTGAATTTCTCAGCAAAATAATTAGAACCTTCAGCCAATATCTTACCAATGCTTTCTCTTTTTACAATTTTTCCTAAAAACTGCTCAACCACATCAATTTTACCCCATTCTGGTTTCAAACCGTCTAAATCTTTTAAATTTAAGTTATTCAAATAATAATGATAAAATATACTCGCAATTACTCCACTGGAACTAATGGTATCGATTCCAAAATCATTACATTTTTGATTAATATGAGCTATTGACTTTAAATCATCATTCAAAATTAAACTTCCATAACCACAAATAGTTTCATATTCTGGACCTTTAATTTTACTAGTTTTATATTTTCCCTCCTCAATCTTAATTATCCTTCCACATCCAATAACACATGAATGGCAAAAAGACTGTTTGACTAATATGGTTTCTGTCATTCTTACGCCTGAAATATTCCTTGAATTCACCCAATTTGGCTGGGTATGATATTTAGTTGGTAATTCACTTCTCACATTATATAAATCAAGGGCAGCAGCAGTTCCAAACTGTCCTAGCATTTTAGAGGCAAATGAAGATTTAACATAATCCCTTGCTGTTTTAATGGCTTTATCTAACCTTTCCTTGTTTGCCACGGTAAGCTCGATATTAGATCCTTTAACTATAACAGCTTTCAAATTTTTAGACCCTAAGATGGCACCCATTCCAGTTCTACCTGCAGCTCTTTCTTCAGAAATTATATTTGCATATTTAACGAGATTCTCTCCAGCTAATCCTATACATGCAACTTTTGCTTTACTATCACCTAATACTTGTTTAAGTTTCTCAGTTGTATAGTAAGTTCCTTTCCCCCATAAAAATTCAGCATCATCAATTTGAACATTATTGTCTTTAATACTTATATATACTGGATTTTCTGAAGTACCCGTTATTTCTAACCCATCATACCCCGCTTTTTTCAGTTCTGCTCCGAACCAGCTTCCACAATTTGATTCACCCCAAATCCCAGTATACGGAGATTTAGAACATACAACCCATCTGCCTGTGTTTGGAGCAAAAGTTCCATTAAGTGGACCTGTCATTATCATAATAATATTTTCGGGTGAAAGAGGATCAGTATCTTTCTCTAATTTATCATATAAATAACGACAAGCATAACCTGCTCCCCCTAAGAAATTCTTGGCAATTTCTTCATTTAAGGGGTCTTCAGAAATTTTTAAGTTTGTTAGATTTATTTTTAATATTCTGTTCCTAAATGATTTTAAAATCACTAAACACCAATTTTTCGCGTGTTATTTTCCATCTTGGAATTAAAATTCATTCTTTATATATTTTTGTTATTATTATATTTTCTTAACTTAGATTTTAAAAATAAAATTTTATGATTAATTAAAAATATCTTTTTAAAATAAGCCAATTCTATAGTAATTATGAATTCTGGAAAAGAACTTAAATGGAGTGATCTAATTTCTCCAACAATGACACCTGAAGAATATCTGAAAATCTTTGGAGATAACGCTAAAAAAGTCTATAAAAATTATGAGCCAAAATCGAATGTAATTGAAAAAGTAAGAAATTTGCTTAAGAATAAAAATGAAAAGTTAAGAATTGTTGCTTTAGGTGCTGAATGGTGTCCTGATTGTAATAGAAATGTACCGAGTATGATTAAGATTGTAGAAAATATAAAAACAGAAAACATTGAATTCCGTATTTTATATGGTATAATGGTAAATGGTTTACATAAATCTGGAAGAAAAATCTGGCATAAGACACGATCACCACCTGAAGCAACTGATCCAAAGTTCGATTTGAAAGCGATACCAACATTCTATTTCTTTAATAATTCTGGTGAATATTTAGATGTTATTGTGGAGAATCCAGGATATCAATCGACTCTGGAAGAGGACTTCTTGAAAATTCTAGAAAAAAGTTTGTAATTTAATTTTTACAAATAGTAATATCAAGCATTTGGTTTATATCTTATTTACTATTGTTATCTCTTTTTTCTAAATTATCAAGATTTATATTTTAAATACCTTATAATAATTTTATGTCAAAATTAAAAGTAAAAAGAGTCATAATTTTCAAACATGGTGTATCCTATTATATCCTCGAAGGGACATTAAATGGTTCTGGGAAATTTGAGCTTGAATTTAAGATTGATGAAATGAATGATGTATTAAAATCGCTTTTTGTTTTAGATACAAGTGAAAAAGGTTATATTTCATCCATCTCTTACGATGCTGCTTTAGAAACTAGCCAGTTATTAAAATCAATAATGTTGAATATCCCCGATCAAGATTCTTTTTCTTCTCTTATTACACAAATTAAAGGTGCTGAAGTAAATCTAACAATTGGTGGAGCTAAAAAAGTTTCGGGAAAAATAATGGGAATTGAATTTATAGAAAAGTTAAGTAAGGAAGAGAAAGCGACTGAAAAATTACTTATCCTTTTACAGGATGATGAGCTTATCACTAAAATTCCCTTTTCAGAAATTCGTTCTTTTGACATTTTAAATGACGAGATTAAAAAAGATTTGAAATTCTTCTTAGATACTGTAATTGCTGGAAAAAAGAAAGATGCTAAAAAAATAATTATAAACTGTGAATCTGGAGGAGATGAACAGATCGAAAGAAATATTTTTGTATCTTATATTCGTGAGAGCCCTATCTGGAAAACATCATATCGACTGATTATGAGTAAGCAACAAGCTCTAGAACAAAAATGTTTACTTTCTGGCTGGAGTCTTATTGAAAATACCACTAATCAAGATTGGGAAGATATTGAATTATCTTTAGTTGCAGGAATGCCAGTTTCATTTGTTTATGAATTTTATAGACCCATATTCATTCAGCGACCAGTAATACAACCCCCAAAAGTATTAAGTGCTAGACCTACTGAAATTGAAGAGGGATTAGAAATGGAAAAATTTGAGGATTATGCGATGGCTGAAGCGGAAGCAAGACCAATAGCCATGAAAAAAAGAGCTAAAGAAATGGCTACAAGAGCTCCTGCGGCTCCAGCACCTGCTGGTGGATTTGGTTATATGAGAAGTGCTATGTCTGATACTGAAATATATGATAAAGTAAAATCTCAAACAACAATTCAAACTAAAGATTTAGGAGAATTATTTGAATATAATATTTCAAAACCAGTAACAATTAAGAGGAAGCAGTCTGCCTTAGTTCCAATATTGACTGAATCAATTAAGGCTAAGAGAATTTTACTTTATAATAAAAATGAGCATGATAAAAATCCTAATGCATGTTTAGAAATTACCAATAATACTAATCTAACACTTGAAAGAGGTCCAGTTACAATTATTTATGATGACAATCTAGCAGGTGAAGCAATAATTCCTTTTTTAAATAAAGATGATACAAGATTATTAAACTATGCTGTAGAACAAGCTGTAATTATTATTCATGAACAAGAATCTGAAAATTTAAATGTACATAGAGTTACATTTGGAAGTGGGTATTCTTATGAATATTATTATAGCAATTTAATGACTACTTACAAAATTAAAAATAAAACTGATGAAGAAAAGGAACTGTATCTTGATCATCCTAAGACTTATGAATATAAATTCATAGAGAAACCTATCGAACCCGAAGAGACTCCTAACTATTGGCGTTTTAAATTAAAATTAAAACCGAAGGATGCAATCGTTTTCAAATTAAAAGAACAGAGAGAGAATTATAGTAGCAATTACTTATGGAACTATAGCAAAGATGATTTACTTAAGAGAGTTGGATTTTATGTTAAAAAGAAGTTTATCGCACCAGATCTTGAAAATCAGCTAAAAGAAATCGCAGATTTAATTCAAAATTTAAACGATTTGAGAGCAAAAGAAGAAAAATTGAATGAAGAAAGAGATATAATGACTGATGAACAATCACGATTACGGGAAAATATCTCCGTTTTAGGGGAAGATAGTCAATCAATTTCGTTAAAGGAAAGATATATTAAAAAATTGAGCGATCAAGAGAATAGATTCGAAGAAATAAATAAGGAACTTCAATCCTTGGATAAAAAGATTAAAGATCTTAATAAAAAGACTGAAGAGAAAATGGCTTCCCTTAAAGTAAAATAATTCTAATTAATTAACTCTTTTTTTTTAAACTTTTAGAACTAAAATAGAAATTTTTTAAAGAATGAGGGTCTTTTATTTCTATTAATAGAATGAAATACATGATAATCCTATTATTAATTTAAATATCGAAATAAAAGTATAAATCGATAAACGAAGATTAGAAGTAGAGGTACACAACTAAGTATGTTGAAAGTCACATTATCGCTATGGGATACAGGGGGTCAAGACCGATTTGAATTTTTTCAAACGGACTTTTTTAAAGGTGTTGCAGCACTCGGTCTAGTTTTTGATATAAGTCGTCCAGATACTTTTAATAAAATCGATGAATATTTCCATGAAATCCGCGAAATATCTGGTAATATTCCTATCTTTTTAATCGGTAATAAAAACGATCTTAAACAAGATGTAGGAGAAGCCATATCTAAAGAAAAAATAATCCAAAAAGTTAATCAATATTATTTATTTGAATATATAGAAACTTCCGCTCTCGAAAATAAAAACGTAGAAAGATTATTTTATAGACTAGCTCTAACAGCATTACTTGATTTTAAACCTAGACTAGGAGAGGTAATAGATAGTGACCACTTAAGATTCAAGATACTCCTTGCTGGAGCTTCTGCAGTTGGAAAATCGTCATTAATTAGGACGTTTACAAAAAAAAGCTTTGAACAAGATTATAAACTCACTGTTGGTTTAGATTTAATGACCCGAGATATTGAAATTCCAGAAGAAGATATTCCACAAGAGAATCTCGAATATGTCAAAAAAGCAATTAGAAATTATAGAAGACAAATTAGGAGATTTCGCAAAAGAGAAGAAATAACAGAAATTATCGAAACTTTGAAGCACGCAGAAGAGTTCGAAGCTATTATTGATGAAAGCTTTGGTCAAAATAATCAATTAAAAGAGTATAATTCTGATTTATCTAAAAAATCTCTTAAAAAGTTACTCTTTTATATAGTAATGATTGTTGGAATCTTGGTAATTCTCTATATTATTCTTAGATTTTTATTTTAATCATTCCAAATTATATAAAATGAGTATGACTTGCAATCATATCTGCTTCATGTATTAAAGTCGCTAATTCATTCATATCTATTGGGTAATACTTACTCCATTGACCATGATGGAATATAATTGCATTAAACATTTCATCATCCAAAAATAAAACATCCTTATACTTCTTAAGCACTGCTAATCCCTCCTCAACGTGATAATCCCTTCCCACATAATTGAATTTAGCTATAATTTCTTCATTTACTTTATCTAATTCTTCACGTTCTACTTGTATTTTAGAAATTATCTCCTCTTTCTTCGAGGAATAGTACGAAATTTTACCAAAATCATGATAAATAGCAGTTAAAACTGTTTTTTTCATATCAAGATCATATTTCGCGGAATTATTCAATCTATAAGCATAATTGGTCACCAATAAAATATGATCGAATAAACCTCCCTCATAAGCACCATGAAATCCTCCTAATGCTGCCGGTAACTTTTTAGCTTCGATTAGAATTTCTTTTATACATTCTCTAGCTGAATCCTCTAGTTCTAAAAGATTAAAAAAGAATTCAAATCCTTTATAATCAAAATCTAATTGACTATTAATTGTTTCATTAATAAAGTGATTTAGATCAAAGAGATCAGTATCCCCCTTCTGAGTCTGCATATTTATTTTGGAATAAATTTTGTTTAATATTAAAGTTGCTAATTCAGAATCTTGATGATTCAAGATGGAAAAAAATTTTACAATATGTTTACAAAATTTATTACTCATCTTTTTCCTCACTAAATAATCCGGACAATCATGATGTATTATATCATATAAACTACTTTCAGAAATATTTATATTTAAATTGTAAGGAATTATTCCATTTCCTTGAACTAGAGCATTTATTAAACCAACTTCTCTGTTAATTTCAATAATTTGGATGCAATCGTTCGATATGGAATTAGCACGTTCTAATATAGTTTTAGAACTTAAATTTCTTAAAATTTGCCAAAATTCGTCTTTTTCAACCATTATTATAATTCCTAATCATGAAGATTATTTAAAACAATAGTCCCTAACTAATTTAAGTTTTTAAAACCAAAAAAAAATTAAATAATAAAATCTTTATAATCTTAAAAAAAAGGTGTGAAATTTGAGTATTGATGATTTAGAAGCTGAAGTTGATAAATTATTAGACAAAATGGACGCACTCCAAGAAAAATGTGATACTTTACCCCAGTGTGAAAAGGATGATGGATGTGCGACCTGCGAAATCAACAAGAAGATCGAGGCCCTTGAGGAAAAGATCGAGGCACTTGAGAATAAAATAGAAGAATTAATGGGCGAAGAGGAAGAGGATTAATATATTCACTTTGGTTAAATTTTACTAATATAACTTCTTTTTATCTTTTTTCTTTTATTTATTTTGTAAAGAGATTATTTTGAGTAAATTTTTTTAACAAATCTTTAATTTTCTTGAGAAATTGTTCGCTGTGAGCTTCTTCTTGAGGTTAAAAATTATGTATTTCCCGAAATTCTTTTTTATGAAACACTAAGACGGTAACTCTAGGACCAGAGCGTTGTTTAATGCGTTTTTTCATTTTTCTAAGATGGCTTTCAAGAAAACGAGAATTTTTTTCATAATAATCTAGAGAAAACCATTGTTCCAGTAATTTAAGAGTATATTAATAGGGATTTTCTACTATAATTATATGTGATAAAAACTTTTTTTAACTATGGTCAAAGAACTATCAAAACCATCTCTAATAGTTGTTGTAGTACTGTTTACTGCTTTCCTAGGATTAGGTTTATTTCTTCCTGCTGGAACGATATTCTGGCTTGAAGCATGGATTTATCTTATTATTTTCTTAACCTTTTTCACAGTAGTAATATTGTATTTTAGTAAACATGACCCTGAATTGCTTCAGAAAAGGGCTAAGCCTAAATTCAAAGAAAAGTGGGATAAGATTGTTATGGTGCTAATGTTTTTCGGATTTTTTCCAACATTTATTATTCCAGGATTTGAAAAGAAATATAGGTGGTCAAATGTTCCATTCTTCATTGAAATTATCGGATTTATAGTGCTTTCCTTAGGTTTATTCATTATATTTTTAGTAATGAAAGAAAACACCTTTTTATCAAAAGCAATCGAGATTCAAAAAGAACAAGGGCATATAGTAATCACAACTGGCCCTTATAGAATTGTACGTCATCCAATGTACTTCGGATTTATCCTATTTATCGTATTTTATTGTTTAGCACTTGGTTCTCTTTTTTCGCTTATACCAACAATTCTTGGTGTTGTTGGGATAGTGATTCGTACTATTCTAGAAGATAAAATGCTCCACAAGGAACTTGAAGGATATACAGAATATGCTCAAAAAACCAAGAAAAAACTAATTCCGTTAATTTGGTAGAGAATTGACTATTAAGATTAAGATACCATAAATCATTTAAATAAATTTATATTTTTTTAAAAAATCTTTTCTTTTAGTTAAGCTTAAATCTCTTATTTTGTTTTATTCTAATTACTTTTTTTAAAAATGTTATTTTTAAAAGCAAATTGGTATAAAAAAACTTCAAATTCATTTCGAATTATATTTATATACTTGTCTTAAATTATATCAAAATGAGGTGAAATTAAAAATGTCTTGGGAAGAGTATAATCAATATCCTCATACCATTGTTAGTGTTATCGAAAAATGGGCAAAAGAAAAACCAGATAAACTTGCAATTATAATGTATGACACAGAGAAACAGGTAAATTACAAGGAATTCAACGATGCAATTACAGCAATGGCATTCAAACTCTATAATATGGGATTTAGGAAAGGTGATATTATTGCAACCTCATTACCATTTCTCTATGAACATATCATTCTTGGATATGCATGTGCAAAACTTGGTGTAATGTGGACTCCAATGGATTTAAGGTTAAAACCTCCAGAAATAATGAAAAATTTAGAATTATTAAAAGAAAAGTGTAAGATGTATTGTCATCTTGGAAAAACTTCAGTTGCTAATTTTGGAATGATTGGAGCTGCTGTAAAGAAGAATAATCCATGGCTAGAATATGTTGTTCAATTTAGCACTCCAGATGACAAATATAGGAGTGGTATAATTCCAGCATACCAAATTGCTGAAGAGGCTAAGAATGAGATAATGGATGCTATGAATCATCCTGACTCAATAAAAGAATTTTTAACTGAATGTGATAAGGTCGATGAAAATGATCCAATTATCATAATATTCACAACTGGTTCAACAGGTTATCCAAAGCCAGCTATGTTAACAAATAAAGGGATCACTTGCCAAAATATGTGTCTTTCAAAAGGACTTCAAGCTAAAGAGGATGATATCATGTTAGTGAATCTTCCACCCTCACACGTTGGGGGTATTACTGAGCAATTTATGACTCCCATATTTGAAGGAGGGACATGTATTGTATTACATATTTTTGATCCAGCAAAAACTTTAGATGCAATTCAAAAATATAAGGTTACTATTATGGGACAAATACCCGCATTATTTGTAATGGAATGGCGTTTACCAGATTATGATAAATATGATTTGAGCTCACTTAAATTTGCTATAGCAGCAGGTCAACCTGTTGATAGACCATTTCTAGAAAAATTATCGACAATGGCTCCAAACTTTTTTACAGGATTAGGATTAACAGAAACTTCAGGATTTTGTTCGTATACTCCACCTGGTTTATCATTTGAGGAATTTATCAATACATTAGGTTACGATTTTGAGATTTATCCCATATCGATTCGAAATCCAATGAAAGATGATGGAACTGCGGGCGATGAATTACCTAGTGGTGAAATTGGTGAAATTTGCTATAAAGGACCACAAACTTTTCTTGGCTATTTCGGTAATGAAGAAGCTACTAGAAATACGCTCTCTTCTGATGGATATTTGTATACTGGAGATATGGGATATGTAGATGAGAAAGGATTACATCTGTCAGGCAGAAGGAAGTTTCTATTGAAGCCTAAAGGTTTTCAAGTATTTCCTCCTGAAGTAGAAGCCTTTATTGCTGAATTGCCACAAGTTGAATTTGTTGGAGTTGTGGGGGCAAAGCATGAAGTATTTACAGAGGGTATTGTAGCATATATTAAAACTCGTGAGGGTACAAGTTTAACTGAAGAACAAGTCTTAGAGCATTGTAAAGGAATGGCAGCTTACAAGAGACCATCCTTAATTAAATTTATGGATGAATTTCCTTTAAATAGAGTTGCTAAAACAGATTATGTAGTTTTAAAAGAACGCGTGGAAAAGGATATTGAAAAAGCAAGGGCACAAGGTGGTTGGGATGCTCAATAGTTTTACATAAACTTTTATTTTAATTTTTATGCGAAGTATCAAGATTAGATTTGTAGTTAGAGTTTTTTATTTATAACAAACGTCCTTGACTGTGAAATTTATTTTCTACCTAAACAAATTTAAATCTCTTATTTTTTTTTGAAAAAAATTTAAAATTTTACAGATTTTTAAATAATCTCCTCAGTGATCTTGACATTATAAATGATTGTATTTGCCTGCTTCCACCAATAATCTCTTGAATTCTAGAAATGTTCAAGTAATCATGCATTAGGGTATTATCGCATAAACCTGCCCCTCCCATCATATTTGCTACCTCATAGCAAACTTTTTTAGATAATAAAGAACAACTGTACTTATATTGACTTGCGGATGCCAAAATTGCTTGAGAAATATGATCAGGTAAATTATCACCATACTTTTCCATTTTTTCGTCATAAATTTCACAGAATTTCAATAATCCATGAGTTATTGTTGTTATCTTTGCCCAGAGATCAGTTAATAAAAATCCAACGCCTTGGAATAATAAGATTTCTTTATCAAATTGTTTCCTCATATTTGCATAAATTACTCCATGTGCTAGTGCTCCCCAACTCTCAGCAACTCCCCTTAATGCTATTGCTATTCTTTCTGGGATTAAACCTTCAAATAAGTGCTCTCGTCCCTTGCCGACGCCTCCCAGGATATACTCTTTTGGTACTTTAAGATTTACTAATGTTTCTTTCCCCAAATAGAGTTTAGGAACCCATGGTATCCCTACACGCTCGCAGTTCCATCCTTCCCACGATGTATCAATTAAAAATTGAGCCATCAAATTACCATTATTTTTTTCTGCGGTTGCATATGCAACAGCCCATTTGGATCTAGGAGCATTCGTATTATATACTTTCTCACCATTTAATAAGAAGCACCCATCCTCCTGTTCTTCACATATGGTTAGCATATGCACGGCATCAGAACCACGTTCTGGTTCTGTAATTAAGAGACATCCCGGAGTTTTACCTGTTACCAATTCTTTTAGCGCATCTAACCTTATTGGCATATTTTCATGATGTTCGTAAATAGGATTGATACAAATAACCGTTGCTCCAAAACTCATGGCAAATTGTGGATCAAAAGAATCGAGTGCTATTACTCTCACATAATCCATTGCCATTCCAAATTGTTCATAATTTAAATCTACACATTGATACGGGTGCTGACGTGTTATATATCCTTTTTCACCAAAAGCTGGAGTCCACTCATAAACATCCTCTTCGGGTCCGTGTGAAATTTTATTTTCTTTTTCAAATTTTAAACAAAATTCTTGAACCTCTCTGAGAAAATCAAACTGAGTTTCAGAGAGAATTGGATCCAAATTGTCATTTATGAATTTATATCTATTTTCAAGGCTTAATTTTTCTAATATCTCATCATTTATTACTTGAATTTTGAATTTTTTTTCCATATTCATCATTTTTATTATTTTGAATTTATTTTTTTATAAGATTCAATATGAATATTACTTTTTTGAATTTCTTAAAAATAAAATTATATAAACCAATTAGACGAATTAATTATGGAATAATAAGTTATATCTTAAATGTAATTCTAAGATAATCATTAAATTTCAAAAATAAATGTAATAAAAAAGTCAAAGGGTAAATGAATATGACTGAAAATAGAAAATTTAAAACCCAAGCGATTAATGATGAGATCTTGGAAAAATTGAGTTTAAAATATCGATACAAATTCATAACCAACAATTTACAAATAATTATTACTCCTAAGGAGATTGAATTCATGCAACAAATCGAAGATTTTTGCCTTAAATACGAACAACAAAACAAGATCACCCATGCTCCTGATGAGGATGTTTATAAATGGATCTCTGATTTTGGCAAGGAAGGATATATTACGAGAGGACATAAATACAGTGAGATTGATTTAAACTATGAACCTAATGGGCAAGTAGCAGACTTTTTAAGAATGCTCGCCATAGACGTGTTCGATCCGCAGTTTACTATGGCTGCTGGGGCAACAATTTTAGCTATTAACCCAGTTCATTCTCATCATGAAAACATCTCCGAAAGGCTTGAGGCAATGAAGGATATGGTAACAGGAAATGCACCAGGATGTATATGTATTACAGAGCCAGAACGTGGTTCTGATGCCGTGCATATGTTAACCACCTGCGAAGAACAAGAAGATGGTTCATTTCTTTTGAATGGGACTAAAATTTTTAATACAAATGCTCCAAAAGCAAAATGGGCAGTCGTTTATGCCACCGCAGAACAAAACAATGGAAATAAAATGGCTCAATTTCTCGTTAATACGTCTTGGGATGGCTGGAATTGTGAACGGGTGAATATTCCTTGGGCTCCTAAAATTTGGATAGGTAAAGAGGAATTTACTAATCTCAGAGTTCCAAAGGAGTACATCTTAGGACCTGTTGGAAAGGGAAGAGAGCATCTTTTTGAAGGACTTGTACCAGAAAGGGTAGGTATTGCGTGTAAAAGTCTCTGTGAATGTTGGGGAGCAGTAGCACATGCGGCAATTTATGCCAACATGCGAAAACAGTTTGATCAAGAAATTCTTAAGTTTCAAGGTGTTGGGTTCCTTTTAACTGACTTTTGGGCAAGAACATGTAATTTAACTCGTGCTATATATCAATTTCTTAGATATTACGATAAACTTGTTGAAAAATTTGGAGATGAAAAAAAAATCCCAAGAATGATTCAGCAAGCAATGGTACCAGCAGCAAGTCAACTAAAATATCAGGCCACTGATCTTTCTCAAAAGATCTGTTACGAAGCTGGAAACCTCATGGGCGGCGCTGGCTTGTCAGATAACACTTTAATGCATGACTATATCAACTTGTCAAGAATTGGAGAAGTAGTTGGCGGTACAAGGCAAGTACAATCCTATATTATGTCACTAAACTTGAGAACTTTATTTAAATTGATAAATTGAAATTAAAGAACAGATGTGAAAAAAATGAGTATGAAAAGAAGATTTAAAACACAAGCAATAAATGACGAAATTCTTGAAAAATTTAATCTTAAAAATCGATATGCCTTTCTCAATAATAATTTAACCGCAATTTTAACCCAAAAGGAATTTAACTTTTTGCGGGAAGTTCAACGTTTTTGTTTACGTTTCGAGAAAAAAAATGAACTTACTCATGGGCCCGACGAAGATATCTACGAATGGATAACAGCATTTGGTGAAAAAGGATATATAACACGTCAACACTCCTTCGATATGGTTGATATTGTTTATGACGATTGGGGATTAGCAGCAGATTTTATGAGAACCATAGCCATCGATATGTTTGATCCACAATATGGCATGGGTGGCGGAGCAACAGTTTTAGCTATTAATCCTGTTTATGAACATCATGAAAAAATTCCAGAAAGATTAGAAGCGTTAAAAGATTTAGTTACTGGAAAATCTCCTGGAGCAATCCTCATTACCGAACCTGAAAGAGGCTCAGATGCCGTTCATCAACTTAGTACTTGTGAAGAGCAGGAGGATGGCAGCTTCTTATTAAATGGTGAAAAAATTTTTAATACAAATGCCCCAAAATCTAAATGGGTGGTTGCTTATGCGACTGCTGAACAAAATAATGGAAACTTAATGGCCCAGTTTCTTATCAATACTAATTGGGATGGATTTGAAGTTGAAAGAGTAAATATACCATGGGTTCCAAAACTGTTCCTTGGAAAAGAATACTTCAAAAACCTCAGAGTTCCTAAAGAATATATTTTAGGACCTGTTGGGAAAGGAAGAGAACACCTCTTCGAAGGGTTAGTTCCGGAGAGAATTGCAATCGCCATGATGAGTATGTCAGAGTGTTGGGGTGCCTTGACTCATGCAGTAATCTATGCTAATAATAGAAAGCAATTTGACCAAGAAATTCTTAAGTTCCAAGGTGTTGGATTTACTTTAACAGATCTTTGGGCGCGTACTACTAATCTAACAATTGGTTTATTGAAGTTTTGTGAATCTTATGATGAAAAATATGAGAAATTTGGAGGAGAAATCCCAAAAAATATTTCTCAAGCAATGGTTGCATCTGCAAGTCAATTCAAATATCAAGCTACAGCGCTCTCAAAAGATGTATGTTATGAGTCCGCAAACTTAATGGGTGGCGCAGGATTATGCGATAATACATTAATGCATGATTATTTAAATATATCGAGGATTCAAGAAATAGTTGGTGGAAGTCGACAAATCCAACAGTATGTTATGAGCATGGCCCTCCGTGGGCTGTACAAGATGTCTGTATCATAGAATTAAGCTAATTTTTTATTTTCTTTATTTTTTCCATTATTTTGGAATTAATTTTAATATCCCTTCAATGTTTTCTAAAATAGCTTTCCTTGTGAATAATAGTGATATATATTTACCTCGTGCCCATAATTTCATTAGGTCATTGTAATGTTTATGAAAAGGCAGTCCACTCTGACCCCCTGGAAGTGCTCCTACTGACTTATTCCAATCAATTAAATCATGAATTTGACGACTTGATGGTCCAACTGATTGATAATAATTACTTAAAGGATTATAGTACCCATTGTTGAGAGTGTTAGAATCACCTCCAATTTTAAAGGGGCCAATATTGAGAATCTCAGCTGCTTTATTAGCTTGTGAGAATGGATGAGCTAGAATTACCCTGTGGAGGTTTCCCCATTTCCATTTTCGAAAGTCAGGAGACATTTTTTCTGATAAAAATTGAATTGTATTTTCAAGCGCTTTCAGCAAAATTGTAGCTAATTCATCAGTCTTATCTTGATATAATTTAAATAATCTTTGAAGATCGAAGGGACTTGATTCTAAAAAGACATTAAAAAGTTCTTCCCCAATAAAAGGAATTAAAATTACTCGAAGTGTTTCTTGACACCAGATTTTATAAATTGTACCCGCAACACTATCCTTTGTTAGAAGATAGTCCCAATTTTTCAATAGAGAAATAATTTCCTTATTTTTTTGTGATTTAACTTTCAGTTTAATAGTTTTTAACATTTTAGGTAATAATTCCCGTCCTTCTTCGGTAAAATAATCTAATTGGAAATCTTTAAAATCTTCTGTTGAAAAATTTTCTTTTGATTGTAATAAATTTTTAATCCTTATCTGACGATAAGGGTTTACTCCATCTTGAGCTATTAAAACACCATTTGGTGCTTTATTTTCATTATAATTGGCATTATAGACGAATCCATGTTCTGGATTATAAATTGAAAATAACTTTTTTGATGGAGCGAGATCAAGCCAATTAAATTTATCGCCTGTTCCTGGAGTTACTGTGGCACCATTACCATATTTTCTTATTGGTACTTTTCCCCCTTGTTGGTGTCCAATATTACCGTTTATATCACCATATATAAAATTTTGAGGGTTAATAGGTAATTTATCCAACCCTATAAGAAATTCTTGCCAATTTGATGCTTTATTCACTTTCATAAAACTTTCGTAAGTATCTTTAATATTTGCATCAAAACTAGCCCATCGCAAAGCATATGTCTCAGGAAGCTTGATCTTATGAACGTGAGTAGTTAATTCGATATATTCTACAATTGGACCAAATTTGGAAAATTTTACGTTAAATGGAATTGGTTTTGATTTCCCACTCACTTTAATAGGCTCATCGATAATGTTAAAATCTACCCATTCTCCCGCATATCGATATTGATTATTATTATCCGGATTTATTTCTAATTTGAATAAATCAGTTGTATCTGCTGAAGCATTGGTCATTCCCCACGCAATCTTTTCATTATGTCCGATTAAAATGCCAGGCATTCCCGGAAATGATACTCCCATAACGTTTAATTCCGTACAGTTTAAATGAACAAAAAACCAAATTGAGGGTAATGTAAGAGTTAAATGGGGATCGCTTGCTAATAATACGGCTCCTGAGTTTGATTTATTTGGTTTTACAGCCCACGAATTACTGCCCTTAGGCTCTTGTATATCGGTACTACTATAAAGAGGAATAAGTTTATCTGCTAATTCAGGTCCTAATTTCAATATTAAATGTTCCCGTAATATTTCTAACGGATAATTCCAGCTACTTAAACCCCATTCAATTAGACTCCCTACTTTAAAAGTATCTTCTAATTTCCATTCATTTAATTCTAAATTCAAAACATGAAATTCAAGAGGTGGATTTCTTTTAGCTTTTTCAATTCCTGCATTCACACCCTTTACATAAGAAAGTAATCCTTGATAGATTTCATTATTAGGATCTTTTGCAAAATTTTCAGCATTTTTTTTAGCAATTCGATGTAGTCCAATAATTCTATAATGTTTATCCCTTTCAAGAGTTGCCTTTCCAACTAGTTCTGAAAGTGTGCCAGAAGATATTCTTCTGAAAAATTCTAATTGCCATAATCTATGAGACGCATGAACATATCCCTGAGCAAGGTATACATCATCCTGAGATTTTGCATAAATATGGGGGATTCCCCATTTATCCCATAAAATTTCAACTTCCTCTTTTAATCCTTTTAACTTTTCAGTTCCAGAAACGGGAGGAAAAGCATTTTTCGCCACATTTAGAAATTCTTCCATTTTTAACTCTTCTCCGATTATCAATTAAAAGGGATTACTATTAGAAAAGGAATAGATAAATTTAGATTTTAAAGTATTTATATTGAACTTTTTTCTAATTTAAGTTAAAAAAAAGAGGAAATTTATTAATTAATCTGAGTAAGTTAGGGAAAATAACTGAAATCCTATAACATCTTAAATAATTGGCGCAATGCCATAGACATGATGTATTGTTGAATTTGCCTTGATCCACCGACAATTTCCTGAATTCTTGAGATATTAACATAATCCTGCATTTGAGTATTATCTGATAAACCTGCTCCTCCCATAAGATTTGCCGCTTCATAGCAAATTTCTTTAGAGAGATTAGTACAATGATATTTAAATTGGCTTGCTGATGCGACCATTGCTCTGGAAATGTTAGTTGGGATTTTTCCTTCAAACTTTTCCATTTTTTTATCATACTCCTCACAAAATTTCAATAATCCGATTGTTAAATTAGTTGTTCTAGCCCATAAATCAGTTAAAAGGAATCCAACACCCTGGAACTTAAGAATTTCTTGATCGAATTGTTTTCTCATGTTTGCATAAATCGCTGCATGTGATACCGCACCCCAACACTGAGATATAGCCCCGTAAGCGATTCCAATACGTTCAGGAACCAACCCTTCAAAGAGGTGTTCTCTTCCTTTCCCAACAGGACCTAATATGTACTCTTTTGGTACTCGAAGATTCTGGAACCATTCGTGTCCTAAATATAATTTTGGAACCCAAGGAATATTCACTCGTTCACACTTCCATCCTTCCCAGTTAGTATTGATAAGAAACTGTGCCATTAAGTTGCCATTATTCTTCTCAGCAGTGGCATAGGCAACAGCCCATTTGGATCTAGGCGCATTAGTATTATATACCTTTTCACCATTTAATAAGAAGCTCCCATCCTCCTGCTCTTCACAGGTACTAAGTTGATGAACAGCATCTGAACCTCTTTCTGGCTCTGTGATACAAATACATCCTGATGATTTACCTGTAACAAGATCTTTTAGGGCTTCTAATCTTTCAGGGATATTATCATGATGTTCATAAATAGGATTAATAGCTAATACTGTTGCACCACTCCCCATCGCAAATTGAGTATCAAATATATCTATAGAAAGATTTCGAAGAAAGTCCGCTACATAACCATAATTATCATAATTGATATCAATCATATCAAAATTATGTGCTCTTGTAATATAACCTTCAGCTCCAAAATCGGGAATCCAATCGTAGACGTCTTCATTGGGACCATGAGTTATGCCATTCTTTTTTTCGTATCTCATACAAAATTTTTGGACTGATTTAAGAAAATTGAATTGCTCTGGCGACAAAATCGGCATGAGATTATTGTTTAAGAAAGAATATCTGTTCTTCAAGCCCAGTTTATCTAAAATCTCATCATTAATTACTTGGTCTATATATCTTGACATTTTTTTACCCCTAAATTTGTGATTATACTATTTTGATATAAATAATTATACTAAGGAAAGTGTTAATTAACTTTTTAATTTTTGGATATAGGATTAACGATATTAAAAATTATATTGTAATTTTTTAAAAATTTTTATGAAAGAGATAATAAATTTCTTTTTTTTAGAAAAAGTTAGTTAAACAATTTAATATATTAACTTCTGTATTCTATTTGAAAATCTTTTTGAGATAATTAACGCTGTTTCAAATGGACAATTACTCTTAAATTGAATAACAGAGATGAAATGATCATCTATTCCTACTAAAGAAAGGACCCCAAATTTTTCTAACGAGATAAGTTCATTTACTTTATAATTTCCTGATATGAATCTTCCTTCAAGAAGTCTAATTATTTCAGAAAGAATATTAGGTTCTAAAGATGAAACGATTACTCTTCCTGTTTGAGTTAAGAGAGCTGAAGAAACCACAAATGAAGAAAAAGTATGTAGTTCATTAAACACATTTAATAATTCTTTTTGTATTTCTATTGAAACTAGTTGACTATGGTTTTCCATAATTTCATCAATATTTTTCTCAAACTCAAAATATTTCGAAATTTCTCCATTAAAATTATGAGCAAGTAATGTTAGATCGAACTTACTAATGAATTGCTTTTTAATTTCCTTCAATTGATTTCTAATTTCAACTAAGTTATCTGTTCTATCACTAAAGAGGGCAAACAACAATTCATCCTGTCCAATCTTTTCAATTTCAAATATAAATCTAAAAAGTCCAACTTCAATTTCAGATAATTCTTCGGTTTTTAATGTCTGTTTTACAAATGAGAAAATCGCACTTAAGAAACTACTCGTTAATTTGATGTTAAAAATATCTTCATAAGTTTTATAGAAGATTAACTCACCAGTATTCCCTTTCATTATGAAGATATTTTTTATCATTTTCTAAAGATAGTATTTAGTTGGTTTTTCTTATAACGATTTATATCTCTAATAAAAGTTTATCTATAAAAATTCTTTTATTAATAAAGTTCTTACAGAGGACGCTACAAAAATTCGACAAATGCGTGTTAATCTTTAATAATCAAATTTTTTGAGTTTACATATTCAAGTTAATAACAGATTACTGGATTATCTAAATAGATAAGTTGAAAATTTAATACCTTTTGTAATTAAAATCCATCGAATTTTGCCCACTCGTCTTCTTCGTCAAGTTCCTCCTCATCATCGACATATTCTTCAATATCTTCAGCTTTATAACCTTCTGAAATCTCTTCTTCGAATTCTTCAAGCTCATCTTCAAATGTTATAGCTTTTTCTAAATCTGTAATAGCTCCACCAGATACTTTAATTTCTGGAACAATCGCTTCGACTGGTTGCTTCTTTTCGACCAATTTTAAATAATCTCCATGGATCTTGATAGTTATTGGAGTTTCTTCTTGTAGAAGTCTCACAACTACTTCCTCGCTCGAACTTGTATCGTGAGGCATACGCATTACAATTGCTCGTGATCCTTCAAAAACTCCACTTATTATTTCAACAGTATCACCCTCTTCTAAGTATTCTGTCACACTTCTTGGTAATAAAACATGCTTTAATTCAGTTAATTTAATATTCTGTACAATTCTCCCCTTGATATGAGGTATACCTTGAACAGCTATTTGTACATCCCTCTTCTGGGGAGCCTCAAAAAACACGTAACCTGGCAGCAAAGGAGAAACAAGCATAGCCCTTATATCGGGAATTACATCTAAGATTTTGAATCTGTAAAATATCTGTTTTAAAATGTTACTTTCTTGATTAATTGTAGTCCTTACCGCAAATAGAGTTGTTAATTCTTCTTTATCTTCAATTTCATCCTTACTAATGATTATTTTTATTTCCTCTTCTTGGTCAACCATTTATTTCACGAATCCTACTTGAATTTGGGTATTATTTAATTATTTTTTGGAAAATAAGTACAATTTAATTATAGATTACAAAATTAAAAAATTTTGTCTTTTTCTTACACTTTGAATAAGAATCATTATTCGTCCTAAAATTAAAATTAAGTCTAATAATCTAATATCTTTTTAACTCTAGAGGGGAATATTATTAATATCTAGTAGTTCGGGTATTTTATTATTCCGCTCAAGCCAGGAAATCTCATGTTTCATATATCTCCATGTTATTTCACATTTTCCCAGTTTATCATCAGTTTCTGTTTCCCATTCCCATGGATTCACTATTACTAAATCAGCAAGCCTTATCCATACTCTTTTCTTTATTTTTCCTCGTATTCTACCTATTCTATGTTTCCCATCCTCGCAGAAAACTTCCATTCGGTCATTTCCAAAAATACCTACAACCCGTCCAAACATCTCTCCTAATTTTCTATTAGGGAATTTTACACGTGTAACTACGGGTTCTTCTGCGGGACCTCCTCTCTTTTTCCTTTTTCCTTTTTTTTTAGCCATCTTGTTCCAACTCTGTTTTCTCAATAATGTTTAATTTAAATTTTATCTTCAGGTTTATATTCTCCTTTAATAAATATAATTTTGATTGATTTATTAGAATCATTTCGAATATTATGCATTTCTTTTGGTTCGCATAAAAACACGCTTCCTTGTGGGGCTTTATACTCTTTATCATCAATTATCATAACACCATTTCCTTCCATAAAATAAAATGTTTCATCGACTATGTTATGACCATGCGCGGTATCACCCATTAATTCACCAGGTTTAAGTAGAATAACACCCCAGTCTATAGAAGGGCCTCTCATAAGATATTTTACGCCAGATTCTCCACCTCTATATTCAAAATCATTCTCATGAACTTTTTTAATTATAAGTCACCTTGGTCTAATTTGATATAAAACAAATTATCTAGAGTAAATTATAAATCTTACCTATTATAAACAGATTCATAGTATTTCTATTTAAAATCAATCATTTTTAGTGTATTAAATTTCACAATTTCATGAAAATTAAATGGTGAATCTCATGATTCCTGCTTTTAATTTCGCTAGCATTCCGCATATAATTTTTGGAGCTGGAAAACTAAATGAACTATATGATATTATACCAAAATTTGGAAAGAATGTCCTTTTTGTTATTGGAGGGAAATCACTTAAGCAATCAGGTAAATGGGATAACATTATCTCTACCTTAGAAAACAAATCTTTTCATCATTTAAATGTATCTCTTTCAGGAGAACCCTCACCATCTTTTATCGATGAATCTGCTGCGAAATTTCGAAAGGAAAATATAGATTTAGTTGTTAGTATTGGTGGCGGAAGTGTGATAGATGCAGGGAAAGCAATATCCGCAATGATTCCAAAACAAGATTCAATTAAAAATTATCTTGAAGGAGTTGGAACTAAAATTCATGATGGAGAAAAAATCCCATATATTGCAATTCCTACAACATCTGGAACTGGAAGTGAAGCAACTAAAAACGCTGTCATCAGTGAAATAGGTCCTGATGGTTATAAAAAATCTTTACGTCATGATAACCTTATCCCAAATAATGCAATTATTGATCCTGAGCTTATGATTTCTTGTCCATCATCAATTTCAGCTGTTTGTGGAATGGATGCTTTTACGCAACTACTTGAAGCATATGTTTCTCCAAAAGGAAGCCCAATGACAGATGCATTAGCATATAGTGGGATGAAATTTATTAGTGAAAATCTTCTATTAGCATGTTCAACTGGTGCAGCTGATGTGAAGGTTCGAGCAGCAATGGCTTATGGGGCTTTGATGTCAGGGATAGTTCTTGCAAATGCAGGTCTAGGAATTGTTCATGGATTAGCTTCTCCAATTGGAGGTTTTTTCAAAATTCCTCATGGTGTAGTATGTGGTAGTCTACTTTCTGAAGCTACTAAAATGAATATTCAAATGTTAAAACAACAAGGAATAGGGGGTAGACTAGCATTAAAGAAACATGCTGAGATAGGAGCTTTATTATCTGGTAAAGAGTATGTTAAAGAAAATGAAATAAATCAATATTGCATGAAATTAATAGAAGTCTTAGAAAGATGGACTATAGAATTAAGAATAGATCCTTTAGGAAAATATGGAATTGTCGAAGAAGATATTGATAAAATAGTAGATAATTCGCAATTAAAAAACAATCCCGTTAATTTAAGTAAGGAAATCATTAAAAAAATAGTGATAAACAGATTATAGATCGTTATATTAAAACTAATACCTTTTTATAATTTTTTAATAAGCTCTTTTGCTAACAATTCAAATGCTAAGTTAACATTTTCACCTGTCTTCGAAGAAATCTTTAGATACGTAAAAAATCCATATTGCTCGATAAATCTTTGGGCAATAGTGTCATCGACAGTAATCTGTTCTTCTAAATCTAGTTTTGTTCCTAAAAATATAATGGGTATTGTAGGTTCGTTTTGTCTACAAATATCAACCCATTGATCTATTTTATTTAAGCTTGATGGGCGGGTAAGGTCAAAAAGTAATAGTGCTCCTCTTGCTCCAATAGCGTAATTTTTTAAAAGAAACCTGAAATGTTCCTGCCCTCCAAAGTCCCAAACTTGAAGTAATATCTTCTCTCCTTCTACTTTCAGCTCTTTAAGGAAAAATTCCACTCCGATAGTAAGGCGAGTGTCAGCAAGAAAAACTCCTTCTATGTATCTGTGTAGAAGAGTCGTTTTCCCAACACCTCCCTCTCCACATGTAATTACTTTAAGTAAGATCGACTTGGAACTCTGTTTTCTAAACATTATTACTCTCTCCGATGTTATTTGGACTCAAAAACCACTTCTTACTAGTTATAAATAAAGGTTCTCAAATTAAAATTATATTCTAAAATATAATATTCATTTTATAGTTTTATTAATAATTTTTTAAGCTCTTTCTACAGATAAATATTTTCTCTGTCTAAGAAAGATTGTACTGATATGTTGCTTTATTGCCTTTTTACGTAATTCTGAATCATTTGTCGCAAGAAATACATTATAGCCCTTACTTTTTAAATTTACTAGTTCTCTTAATAAAAAATCGTCTGTACTCTCATGAGGTTTTTTTATATCCTTTAAAAACTCTATATTATAATTTTCCTTATTCTTTTCAAGATATAACAATCCCGATTCAAGAAATCTTATAAAATTAGAAGTTGAGTGCTCTTTTCTTCTTTTATTTTCAAGTTCGTCCAAAAGTTGCTGGAATATTATAAATTTAAGCCTTCCGTCAATATTAGATCTAATTTCATCAAAATAATCTATCTTAAATTGAAAAGGGAGCAAGATAAAATTAGAATCTATTACAACTATATTCTCAGTGGATTTCAATAGGATTGGCGCTCTAATATCTTTTTTGTTAATATTTCAAACGCTTTTATAACATTTTCACCCGTTTTTGAAGAGATTTTAAGAAAGTCAATCAAATTAAATTCGTTTAGAAATGATATTGCATAATCGTCATCAACCATAATCTCATCTTCTAAGTCTAATTTGGTGCCTAGAAAAAGGATAGGAAGATTTGGATCACCTTTCCGTACAATATTAACCCATTGCTGCAAATTTTCTAAAGTAGTTATTCTTGTAAGATCAAACATTAATAAAGCACCTTTAGCTCCTAATACATAACTTTCAAGTAAAAAACGAAATCTTTCTTGACCTCCGAAATCCCAGAGTTGTAATGTGCACTGTTTAGATTCAATTTCTGTTTCTTTCAAAAAGAATTCCACTCCAATTGTCATTTTGGTCTCTGCTGAAAACCTCCCCTCCACATAGCGATGTAAGAGTGTTGTTTTACCAACGCCCCCTTCTCCTGCTGTCAAGATTTTCAAGATAAATTTTTGAGGCATTTTTTTAATCTCTTTCTAATTTTTGGGTGAATTGAATTAAATTTTTAATCTCTGGAGCTTTTTTTTAAAGATAAGCAAATTTTTATGTTATAATAATAATCATAAAACCTATTAATATTCTTTTTTGAAACGATATTTTGAAATAAATTGAATTGAATAATAATTTTTTCTTTATGTTTTTTATCAAATTTATATCATTAAAAATGAATTTGAAAATAAATTTTATTAATCTCGGTATAATAATTACTACAATTATTTTCTAGAAAAATTAATGGATAACACATTAGGTGATTTATTATGAAAATGAAAAAGAAAATTCCAACTGATGAAGAATTAAAACAAATGAAAGTAAAATCTTGGGAAACATGGAGTAAAGAAGTTAGTAAATTTGATTGGTCATATGATGATACTGAGACATGCTATATTTTAGATGGAGAAGTGGAAGTCATAGATTCGGATACTGGGGAAAAAATTGAGTTTAAAAAAGGGGATCTGGTACAATTTGAGAAAGGCTTAAAGTGTGAATGGAATGTCAAAAAACCAGTTCGAAAGCATTTTAGTTTTAATTTAGATTTTGGAGAGATTGATTAATTCAATTTTTTTTTTCTTAATTAATTATATTGTATTAAGAGAAGTAACTCTTAGACAATGAAAATTGAAAGTTATAAAAACCTCTGCTGATCTTTATGCTCTTTTACAGAAATTTCTCTTTCACTTAACCTATTAAGTTTTATCAAGGTGTCTTTTATTGCCTTAATCTCTGCTCGTGTAATAACCTTATAATTTTTTAAGTTATCAAGAATCTCTTTTTCACTATAACCCTTATTGTAAAACTCTTTGAATTTTTCAACAGTTTCAGCATGATAAAAGATATATTGTTTCTCAACGTAAGTAATTAACCATTTTTTTTTCTCTTGATCTTGTGATAATTCAAACAAGTGATTTTGGATTTTTTCCAGAGGTTTCCCAAACTTTTTAGCAATTAATTCATCTTCTAATTTGTAGAATTTCTTTAGAAATTTATTGACTTTTCTTTTAAAAAACAAGCCTGGAATATATGAGAAAAGAAATAAGACTAACGTGATTCCTGTCATCCAAATTGCTGCTATTTGATTATAAATTGCTACTATAATAATAATAGCAACAATAAATAGAAACCAACGTCTCCCAACAGTTTTTATTATTACAATATATTTTTTTGGCAATATTACACTTAAAGACTAATTTAATATTAATTAAGGATATAATTAATAGTTTAAAAACTTAATTTAAGAGGAATCTAAATATTTTAGAAAAATATAACCACATAAACAAGCGTGACCGGGTATTTTCCTTGTAAGCCATGACCGTAAGCAAACTTACAGTTTATAGTTTCCCATAGATCGCAACTACAGTACTATCTACAACGCATACAAGTTTAACTTCCGGGTTCGGATGGTTCCAGCGCAGTAGCGAATTGCTACTAAATTATGTGGTTATAAATGCTAAACATAACCATTATATAAGGTCGGTTATTTTATAAGAAAATACCTACTTATATGGTTATAAGTAAATAGGAATAATAAAAGCTAATAATTAAACTTTTCCATAAAGAACGGTAAATTTAAAAGGATTAGATAGAAGGGCTTTTGACCGTGATATTTCAATTAATACTTAGAAATTCGCAGTGGTATAATTTTTTAATAAACGCTCTTATAACGATTTTTGGAAGATTACTTGACATTCTAAGTACGAGATATGTGACAAAAGAATTAAAATTAGAGACTAATAAAATAGTAAGGCGTATTGGATGGAAAGGGATGATTTTAATGCAAATTCCAATTATTATACTTGGCTCATTAGATTTTTATTTCAGTTTCTTTATATTCTGGTGGAGTATTTTCCTATTTGCTAATAATATAGAAGGAAGTTGGTATATAAAAGAAGTTGGAGAAGATGAGTATCAAAAAGAAATTAAAAATAGATTGGAAAAATCCAATGCATGGAAAATTATATTTAGTGAGTTATCTTCTGTGTTGAAATTTACATTAGCAGGAATTTTTATCATTATTTTCTTATTTATAATTAAAGATCTTCTTGCTGTTTTTTTAATAGCTTTAGCTCTAATTATCCAAGGCATATTTGGAACTATTAGTTCTATATTATATCTATTAGAGCTAAGGAGAGATAAATTTAAAAAAGGATAAGCTAAATTTGTATTACGATAATTTTTCTTTTTTTCCCATAATACGCGAATATTTTTGCAGGCCATTGAATAGAATGAAAAAAGAAATTCCTCCTACTGCTATAATTAAATAAACTGAAACAGGAAAAATGTAATCAATCATAGGTTTAGGAATTGAAAAAGTGAAAGTAGAGTTATAAAAAACATTAGTATTATTAGCATAATCTCGTGCAACAATGAAATAAGAATATAAACCGGGAACTAATCTATCAATGCTAAACGTAAATATGTCATCGTTTTCATCAAATTCATTTGATAATCCATAATATGAATAATCAATAGAATTATTTCGAGATAAAATCAAGTATACAGATTCTATTCCTGATTGATTATCAATGACTTCAACGTTGAAAGCAACTTTATCCGATGTTGAGGGTTTTGTAGGAGTGAAATCTATTCCGAGTAATTCTGGTTTATTATTATCTGGATATGTTTCAAAGTTAAAATACGATGGTATTAAATTATGACCTGTAATAGTAACATTATAAATTTCATTATCTTGAGTAGGCACTCTAAATGCTGCAATACCATTTTTATCGGCATACGTTGTATAATATTTTCCATCTGCAGTTCTAAAGTGCACTCTAGCATAAGGAACAGCCTCACTTTGATTATCCAAAATAGATATCGAAATTAATTGACCTTCATAGAAAGTCTCTGTAAAGGGGTTATTAACATCAAGTGGTTTATCTGTATAAATATCAACTTCAGGGTCTCCAAGAAGATTATAACTCAAAATATTTTTGCGTTCCCACTCCCTTTTCATTGTATAAGAAGTTCTGAATATATCGCTATTCATATAAGCTATTTTCGAGTCATATAATGCTTTACCCTGTTGAAATTTTTTCTCTTCAAAAAATTCTTTCCAAAATAATTTAGCATTTGCTCTATTTAAATATTTTAGTTGAATATCGTCTTGATAATACCATGTAGCTCTCAATCCCCCTATATAACCTATTGCACCGGCATTAGGTCTCTTTATTAGAAGTTCTCCGATACTATTATTATTCATATCATATGAAGAAGTAGTACAAGCATCTCCATAAAATAGAGAAGGCATATTTATATTATTAGAAGAAGATGCATCAGCAGAATCATAAACAGAACCACTTATCCCTACAGAAATCATACGTGTTGGCTCTCCGTGACCTGCGAAAATTACAGTTGAATAACCCAAATTAAAATTCGTATCAAAATTATTACTATTAAGAACTGCTTCTAAATTTGGTGGGTCTGGAGAAATTGGAGTGAAGCTCTCGGTAGTTTTATGTAAATGGGCGAATGTCATTTCATCTATAACAAAATTATTCCAAATATATTCTGTCAATCTTGCCTCATCTTCATCAGTTGTATCCGGATAACCATAAAAAGATGAGATTGCTCCTGTTAATAGCATTCTATGCATCCAATCTCCAACATATGGGTCTTTTTCATATTTTAAAGTTTTATTAACCATTTCCTCCAATTCAATGACATTACCTGCGGGAAATCTACCTATATAAACATCAGGAGTCCATGTAATCTCATCTATTCCATTAGTATTATAGATTGACGATTCTCCCCATATATTATCACCATCATTATCCCAAGATCCTGTTAAATCTGCATAGTAAAAATCTGTTGGCTTGTAATAATCATTAAAACTTCCATATTCCGAATTCCCTGGTACAATAAGAACATCTGGATTATATACATATCTAATGGGAATTAAATCGTTCTGAGCATCACCTGCTAAAAGAATCCATTGAATATTCTCTGTTTGATCGTAAGATTTTATCATGTTTCTAATCTTTTCGGGATCATCTCTTCCAGAGTATAAAGAGAAATTACTTAGAATAATGGTTTTAACTCCCTTTTCATTTTTCCAATCCATAAGAGGCTTCATTGTTTCAACAAAATCCATTTTATCGGGAGTAATAATTAACATTTCAATTTTATGATTATACCAGAGTTCATTTAATGGGTCATAATTTATTTCAGGTATAAATGATAAATTGAAATCAGAATATCCCATGTGAGCTGGATAACCATCTAAAGAGTTAGATTGCTTTAACTGAATAAGGGAATAATTTAACGGTAGAGTTATAATTGGTAAAATAATCAACAATACAAAAAAAAAGAATTTGATTTTCTTGGAGGAGAATAATACCATACTAATGTCAGTCACTAATAAATTATTAATTATTTAATTATTTTTAGAAATAATAATATAAAAATAAGAATCTATTTATTATAAAAAGAAACCAAAAAAACTCATATATGCCACTTAGATTTAATCTATGTCCACATTGTAACGAAAAAATTATGTTTAATATTGAGATGAAAGATATCGATTCTAGCCAATATCCGGCTCCAGTTTATATAAAATGTAAAACTTGTAAAAAAGTATCAACTTTTTACGTAGATAGTCTATTAAGAGTAGCTTATACGGAGCTTGATAAAAAAACCGGTGGTATAAAAACAATTGAAACAAAGTAACAAGTTTTATTGCTAATTTTTTTCAAAGTATCCAATATATTGATTAATTTAATAAAAAATATTTTCTTACTTTTTCTTAGGAATAGTTTATTCAGCTGGTATAATACCTTAAAATTTAACTATCATGTCATATAATTTGGAAGATATTAGTGGCATTGGAAAATCTACTGCTGAAAGGATGAAAGCGGCAGGGATAGATTCTGTTGAAAAATTAGCTAAGATTAAACCAGACGATTTAGTAAAGTTAAAAATTAAAGGTATTGGGAAAGGATCAGCCGAAAAATATATCTCTAATGCTAGGGAATTGCTTGAACAACCTATTTCTCAACATGAAACTAAATCTCAAGTAATAGATATTCCCGAAACCGAATCAAAACCAAAAGAAGAACCATCTCCTAAACTAGCCCCATCTAATATTAAAGAATTAATTAAACAACAAGCAGAATGCAATATTGGGCTTGTAGGTCATGTAGATCATGGAAAAACAACATTAATTAAGGCTTTAACAGGGGATTGGACTGATAGACATTCAGAAGAGCAAGAAAGAGGCATTTCCATTAAATTGGGATATTCTAACGCTACTATTTTATACTGTCCAAATTGCAACGAGTATTTTACAGATTATTTAGCGGAGCAATCAAGAAAAAAAGGGGAACCTCGTTTTTCATGTCCAAATTGTAAAGGGCAGTTGGTATTTAGAAGAAATATTTCTTTTGTTGATGCACCTGGTCATGAAATTTTAATGGCTACAATGCTAAGTGGAGCCTCATTGATGGACGGAGCTTGTCTTTTAGTTGCAGCTGATGAAGAGTGTCCTCAACCACAAACGAGAGAACATCTAGAAGCATTGCATATTGCAGGGATATCTAATATAATCATTATCCAAAATAAAATTGATGCGGTCTCACGAGAACAAGCTTTAGAGAATTATCAACAAATAAAAGCATTTGTTAAAGGTACAATTGCAGAAAACGCTCCAATTATACCGATTTCAGCTGTATTTGGAGCAAATATTGGGTTAGTCTTGAGAACTTTTGAAGAAATTATTCCATCTCCCGAATTTGGTGCAGGAGACTTCCAATTTTTAATTGCGCGATCTTTTGATATTAATAGACCGGGGAAAGAAATTGAAGATCTAAAAGGTGGAGTAATAGGAGGTTCTGTTATTAAAGGAAAAATTAGCATTGGAGAAGAAATTGAAATTCGTCCAGGTCTAAGGGTAAAAAATGGTTATATCCCTTTAAAATCCTCGATTGTAAGTATTAGCCAAGGAAATAATTTTTTAAATACCGCTAGACCTGGAGGGCTTATTGGTCTAGGAACGAAATTAGATCCTGCTTTAACTAAAGGTGATCACTTAATAGGTCATTTAGTTGGAAAACCAGGAACGTTACCGGAGGTACTTTATGAAATAGAATTAAAAGTAAGTCTTTTAGAACGAGTAATTGGAACTGAGCAGATGCTTAGAGTACATTCACTAAAACATAATGAAAAATTACTATTAGTCGTTGGAACAGAAAAAACAGGAGGTATCGTAACAAAAATTTTAAAAGATAGTGTTATTATAAAATTAAATCCCCCAATATGCGTTCCAGAAAATTTTATCTATGCTATTTCGAGAATAATAAATAGGCGTTATCGATTAATTGGATATGGAGAAAAGGTAAATCATAATTAAATTTTATGAAGAATATGATAAAAAAATTTCTCTTATCTTTCCTTTAACAAGTTTGAGTGAAGGATCTACTCCTTGAAATAATTTTTGGAGGGTCTGAATTACTTCTTTTTTATTATTATAATCACTTGATTTTGTAAAATTTTGTTTAGTTTCATATAAGATGAGAGTGTTGGAAACTTTTGCAAGAAAATGGAGCACAATTTCCTGCTTTAAATCTCTAGTTAAGTTAAGGTCATTTTTAACATCCTTAATTTCGTAAAATATCTCATTCATCATTCTTTTTTCTAGAAAAATAATGAAATCATCAATATTATCACAAAAAATAACAATCAAAGTAATTTATCGAGTTTTTTTATTTTTTAAATAAATTATTACTCCAAAAACTAATATTATTCCATTAATAATAATAAAAATTAATATCCAGAGAGGAAAATGTGGATAATCTGTATGAATATAGTTAATATTTTTAAACGTACTAACTAACGATTCCTTAATAAACACTCCGTTTTTATAGATTCTAATTGTATAATTTCCATGCGGAATCTCATTCAATATAGTCTCTCCATTTTCATTTGTATTTTCAGCGGGTATTGGTTGAGCACGATCTTTCGATATATAAGTTCCATATCGTTGGCCAGAAAAATAAAATTCTACTTTTGCTCCTACTAAAGGCATTTTAATAACATCTGTTATTATAATTTTTAATCTCTGGTTTGCTAAGTATTTAATTGTAAAAGGACATATTTCTCCTAAAATCAAATAAGGAACATTCACTTTTATACCCTCTACTTCGGTTTCATTAATATTCTGTTCAGAATATGAAACTATTCTTTCAAATAATGAATATGTATCTATTACTTCATCAAAATAAATAGTTGATTCATTAAATGATATATATCTCAAATATATATATTGAGGGCCATTGATTATCGAGGGAAAATAAATTCTTTCTCGTATATTCCTTTGAGCAAATAATCTGTCTATTGCCCAAATGTCTTCAAGAGCGTTATTGAATTTAAGGGTGAAATTTGAACTAAAACTTAAAGAAAAGGAACTCTGATTTCCAGAGAATTTATCATCTAATAAGATATCAACTGTTTTGTTTAAGTTTAAATGATTATTAATGTTAACCGATACATTATTTAATTTGAGAATGTGATTATTTAGTAAATCTTTATCAGGTAAATTAACTGTTAAGGATATATATATATTATCAGCAAAGATTTCTTCATCCAAAATGGTTTGGTTATATGTTTGACTGTTTAACACAAAATAATACTCAAAATCAACCGTAAAATTTTGTACTATATTTTCAATTACTAAACCAATTTCAGGATCTTGTCTTATATGCCATGGATCTATCTCTAGCTCATATGTCCAGATAAGATACATAGTAAAATTTGATGGAAGCCCATTCCCAAAATAATCTTCAAAATTGAAGACAATAAAATCATTCCCATCAATCTCATAATCAGTTTCAATGTTTAATTCAAAAACTTCTGTGCCATTATCGACAAAAAAACTTAATAAATCGCAAGGAAATAAACGAGTATGACAAATTAAATATCCTTCTGTTGAACCATCATGTTCAACAAAGATGCTTTCATTTAATTTTACTTTTATAATATTATTATCTTTAATACTTTTATTCAAATTATCTATTACCGCATGTTCCATAGTTTGTACAAAAGATAGGTTAAGTCGCTTTAAACTCAATGCACCGGAAGATATATAAGTCCCAATATTTGGATAAGTTGCATTAAATTCATAGAAACCCTCCTTCAATTCACTAAAATCAATATCATTGATGATTATATTTCCGAGACCGTGTTTTTGTTCGGTAATTATAGGATTGTAATCATCCTTGGTGAAATCATTTATTTTTGGATTGAAATCATTAATATCAAATTTGGAGTCAAACCTAATATTTGCTAAAATTAATGGGATGATTATGAGGAAAATTGTTAAAATTAATCCTAAAATCTTAATTTTAACAATAGAATTTCTCTGATTTTTCTTAAACATTATAAATAGTTTTAATTATTGAAGTATTTAGAACAGAAAATTAAAA
>JBHLOG010000113.1:0-10890 GCA_048940765.1 Promethearchaeota archaeon
TTCCCGCTAACTAGTGTAATATCAGCCGATTCAATTGCAATATCTGTTCCTGTACCAATTGCAATTCCTACGTTAGCTGCTGTTAAAGCAGGAGCATCATTTATTCCATCCCCTACCATAGCTATTAGTTTTCCGTCTTCTTGTAATCTTAGGATCTCATTTACTTTTTCTTCAGGTAATACCTCCGCTAAGACTTTTGAAATACCTATCTTCTTTGCGATGGCTTTTGCAGTATGTTCGTTATCTCCTGTTAACATTACCGTTTGAATTCCCATTTCTTCCAATTCTTTAATAGCAGGTATAGAATCTTCTTTAATTGTATCTGCTATGGCTAATATTCCTGCTAATTGATTATCAATTGAGACTAAGATCACAGTTTTAGCCTCATTTTCTAACATTTCAATTTTGGATTCAAAATTTTGATAATAAATACCATTTTCATTCATCAATTTTTTACTTCCTATTAATATTGATTTTTCATCACTTGAAGTAATCTTTGCCTGAACACCTTTTCCTGTTAAAGATTCGAATTTGTCAATATTGAATAATTCTAGGTTGAATTCCTTTGCTTTTCTTATAATTGCATCAGCTAATGGATGTTCAGAGCCAGATTCGACACTAGCAGCATATTTCAATACAATTTCGTTTGAGAAGTTATCTGTTGTAATAATATCGGTAACTTCAGGCATTCCTTTAGTAATTGTTCCTGTTTTATCAAAAACAATAGTTTCAATTCCACGCAATGTTTGGATAGCTTCACCACGTCGAATCAGAATACCATGTTCCGCACCCATTCCACTTCCAACCATTAAGGCTGTGGGTGTTGCTAATCCAAGTGCACAAGGACAGGCAATGATAAGTGTAGCAATAACAGCTAAGATTGCTAGAGTTATTACATTAAGAGTTGAATCTACCCAAGGTATGAATGGTTGCACTGTAATTAATACTGATCTCATGATTACAGGTAAAAAAATCCAAATTATGAATGCAACTAATGCAAGCAATAAAACTATAGGTACAAAGTAACTTGTAATTCTATCTGCAAATTTTTGTATAGGAATTTTAGTTCCTTGAGTCTCTTCAACCAATTTAATAACTTGAGATAAAAACGTATCTTCCCCAACTTTAGACGCTTTAACTTTTAATAGTCCTCTTTGGTTAATTGTAGCTCCTATAACTTCATCTCCAATTTTCTTTTTAATAGGCATTGACTCCCCAGTTGCCATTGATTCATCTATAGCACTTTGTCCCTCAATTATGATTCCATCTGTAGGTATTTTTTCTCCTGGTTTTACAATCATGATATCATTTACTTTTAGTTGTTCAATAGGAATCTCAATTTCTTTCCCGTCTTTTAATATCAGGGCATTTTTTGCGCCGAGTTCTAGTAATTTGCGAATTGCTTGAGAAGCCCTTCCTTTTGCCTTAGTTTCAATATATCGTCCAGTTAGGTGAAATGTCATGATCATTGCAGCTACGCCTGAGTAGTTAAAAAGTGGCGAGATATAGGATAAAGGACCCGTAATAAACGCAGAAATTGTACCAAGAGTAATTAAGACATCCATGTTTGCAGTAAAATGACGAACAGCTTTGAAAGCTGAGATGTAAGTATTATAACCAGCTACAAATAGAGGAAATAATGATAAAAATATTATACCTAAATTATATATAGTCTCATTAGGCCAATAAATACCACCTATCATTTCTAAAAGCATCCAAGCGATAATTGGAACGGTAAAAATCCAAGAGATAAACATTTTTTTCTTGGCAATATGATACTTTCTCTCTTCCTGTTCCACTTCACGATCATATTTCGATCTTCCTGAAACCTCTTTTTCTATGCCTAAAGCACGATACCCTGTATTGTTTATAATATCTGCTATATTTTCATAATCTAACTCATCTATATCATACACGATAGAAGCTTTTTCAGTTGCTATATTTACAACCGCGCTTATTATACCCTCACTTCGTTTAAGAGCTGATTCAACTGTCTGAGCACAAGAAGCACATGTCATACCTTCAATTTTGATAGTAATTTTTTCTGAATTTCTTGAGGCTCCATAGCCAGTGTTTTTTACTAATTCTATGATTTCAGATTTCTTTATTATTTTAGGATTGTAGCTAAGATAGGCTTTTTCAGTAGTAATATTTACATTCGCATTTTCAATGCCTTCATTGTTATTTAATGCTTTAGATATCGTTTGAGCACACGCAGCACAATGCATTCCTTGTATATTTAGAACAACTGTTTTTTTTTGTTCTGTCTCTTTAATCATTTTTATTTCACTTTTTTTTTAATTATTTTTAGTAAATTTTTAAATTATTATTTTGGGATATATACATATGAGTATATATTTAAATGTTGCTATTATAGAATATATATTTATAAATTATAACCACTATTATTAATATAGTGAATTTTTATTATAAGCTAAAGAATTCATGAATTAAGGGAGAGTGCTTTTGTTTGAGTGATAATATAAAAATTCAAAACCTTACAAAATTCTATACATTAACATTATTGAAATCTAAAAAATCAGTCACAGGATATTATATCATAAAACGACTTGAATCGGATTTAGGGAAAATAGCAAGTCCTACCTATATATACGATTTTTTGAACAAACTCCAATCAGAAGGATATATCAAACCAACCCCTAATCCTAAATCAAAAAAATCAAAAGGATTTCAATTAACTCCGGCAGGAAAGCAATTTATTGATAATATTTTCCAGCGATTTAGTAATCTAATAGAAGTTGCTATAGAATCAAAATTAAAAGTATGTGCAAGTTGTGGTGTAAAACTCTATGAAGATTTTCATGTTGAAATAATTGATGGAAAAGAGATGAACTTTTGCTGTACCCATTGCGCAAAAGCATTCAAGAATTCCATTAAAAAGAAATAATGTATCCTGCTTAAAAAAAATAAAATGTAATTTCATAAGCATAGAACTTTATAATTAAATTAGCCCATTAAAACTTTAATATCTTTTAGCCTACTTCTTATTGTTACCTCTGTTACTTTTGCAGCTTGAGCTAATTCAGCCTGAGTTTTTTTAAATTTAGTATTTTTAGCGACTAAATATATCACAGCAGCTGCTAAGCCTTTAGGATCTTTACCAATAAGTAGAAAAGCTTTTTTAGAAATCTTTTTAACTATATCTACAGCTTCAATTTGGAGTTCTATTGGTAATCCAATTATATTGCCAAAAAGAAATACAAGTTTATCAGCCGAAATAGGGTGATAATCTAAATGCAAAGTTGGTAGAATTTCCTTAATAATCAAACCTAAAGATCGAAATAATGTACGTCTTGGTATCATTAATACATCAGACACATCTTCGAGTAATTTTGGAAATTCATGAATTCTTATAGCCGCATAAAGTGATGCAGCGATAAATCCATCTATTGATCTTCCCATTGTTAGTTTTTTCTTAGTTAATTCAACATATATTCTCCAAGCAGTTTCACTGATATATTTAGGAATATTTAGTTTTGATGTATACATCTTTAGTTTTGGTTTTGCTTCCCAGAAGTTCCTCTCAATAGTATTTATAAGAGATCGCTGAATTTTTGAGAGCCTTGCAAACATGAAACCTTTCTTAGCGCTTAATATCTTTCCTTTTGAGTCAATTTTACTTATTGGAAGAATTGTTCTAGGCCCAAAATCTCTCCAAGAAGGTTCAGTTTGTCTTCTCTTGTTAATTTCTTCTTCTGTATAAGCTCTTCGTTCATCTACTACAAAAATTTGTCCTAAAACCGTTCCGCAATTTATACAGACCTTATTTCCATCTTTATATTTAAGACATGGACTCTCACAGCAATGTTTCACTTCTGGACAATCATTGAATGGTATTAAATTTTTTTGGTAGTTATAAATTTTATTAAATACCCTTTTGCGTATATTCTTAATAATCCTATAAATAAGAAACTACTTTACTAATTCCTTATTCCATTATTACTTCAACAATACAAGGAGAAAAATCTATGCCTTATATTTAATAAGGAATTATCTAACTTTTCAAATGATAAAGCTTGCAAACCGATGAATATACCTTATTTTTTCCATATTTTACTTTTTATTTATAAATATAAGAAAATAGTTATTTAATTTATTTAAGGCGATCATATTAGCTAATATTTTATAATCTATAGATAAATAAATTTAAATATACACTTCATAGTTAAGGCAAATTTAATTAAAATATTTTAAATCTATGAAATTGTATAATTTTAAAAACTAAAAAGGAGTTGTTGGTGAAGAAAATAGCTAATTATAGTTACAAATATTTAATTATTGGAGGAGGAATGACCGCTGATGCAGCAGCTCATAGCATCCGAGATAATGATCCTAAAGGAACTATTGGTTTAATTAGCAGTGAGGATGATCCTCCTTATGCACGTCCTCCACTTTCTAAAACACTTTGGACGGGTGATGAAGAACTTGAAGATATTGATTTAAGGACTAATGAAGCTAATCTTATAATGCATCTTGGTAAGACAGTGATAAAAATTGATCGCCCTAATAAAAATGTTATAGATGAGCAAGGAAATAAATATAGTTATACGAAGCTTCTGATTGCAACAGGTGGCATTCCTAGAAAACTCCCTAAAGTTGAAGAGAAAGGGATAATATACTACCGTACCATCTCAGATTATAAGAAATTAAAAGAACTCGTTGATCAAAACAATAAATTCGGAGTCATCGGAGGCGGTTTTATTGGATCTGAGATAGCAGCAGCTATAAAGATGTACAAATCTGATGCAGAAGTTACTATGATTTTTCCTGAGACTGGTATATGTGCATTAATTTTTCCTAAAACATTAAGCGATCATTTAAACGAGTATTACCGAGAAAATGATATAACAGTTATGACAGATGAATTGGTAACTAGCATCACAAAACGAGATAAAGCTTATTTGGTTGAAACTAAAAGTGGAAAAAAACTTAAGTTTGATATTGTAATTGCTGGATTAGGGATTAAACCTAATGTAAAACTGGCAGAAGAAGCAAAATTAGAGGTTAAAGATGGAATTGTAGTAAATCAATACCTTCAGACAAATGATCCTGATATTTATGCTGCTGGAGATGTTGCATTTTATCATAATCCCGCACTAGATAAATTTATTCGCGTAGAACATGAAGATAACGCCCTTATGATGGGGGAGATTGCGGGTCAAAATATGACAGGAGAAGAAACCCCTTTTGACCATTTATCATTATTCTATTCTGATTTATTCGACCTTGGTTATGAAGCAGTAGGAATTTTAAACTCAAAATTAGATATAGTGGAAGATTGGAAAGAACCACTAGAAGAAGGGGTAATATATTATTTAAAAGAAGGACGAGTTCAAGGAGTCCTCTTATGGAATGTTTGGGAAAAAGTTGATGAAGCTCGAGAGTTAATTATGGAATCAGGGCCATTTTCTCTAAAGGATTTGAAAGATCGAATCTAATAATCAATTTATTTATCTTTTATATTTGTCTTTAATTGTTAAAATTTATGTCTACTCAAAAATTAAAATCGATGAGGTGAAAATTATTCCAAATTTGTTAAATATAAAATGTGTGCCGTGCGAAGGTGGTATACCTCCACTTGTTGAAGGAAAAGAAATTGAATATCTCAAGGAAGTAGAAGGATGGTCATTAATTAGGGAAGGTATTCATCGAATTAAAAAGAAATTTTATTTTGAAGATTTCAAGGAAGCTATGAGATTTGTGAATAAAGTTGCAGATCTTGCAGAAGAAGAAGGCCATCATCCAGATATCTATATATTTTATGACGAAGTTGTGTTAGAACTCCATACACACGCAATAAAAGGGCTCCATCTTAATGATTTTGTGATGGCAGCAAAAATTAACGCATTAAAGAAAGAATAACTAAAAATTATTTTATCTTCCATTAGAGATAACCATAATTTGGATTTATATTTACAAGATAAATAATCGAGATTTAGAACCTTTCCATAATATTTTATTAAATTCTTTTTACTCTACATTATAAATAAAAATCCTTCAAAAGAATTTGTTTTGGTTATAAAGGAGGTTTACTCAATATATTTAGAAATTTTAAGAAATACGTTTAATAAGGCAGAATTTTTTATCTTTACAAAAAAATATGTGATAAATAATGGTAAATCTAATTTCACAAGAATTAAATGAAATAATGAATAAACAGATCGTTGAAGAATTACGATCCGCATACATCTACTTGGGCATGGCGGCATGGGCACTAGAAAAAGGATTAAAAGGCCTTGCGAACTTTATGAAAATCCACGCAGAAAAAGAAGAATACAAACATGCTATGAAATTTGCTAATTATATTCAAGAGACAGGAGGAAAGGTTAAATATGGAACATTAGAAAGCGTGAGTACTGATTATGAAAATGTTGAAGAAGTATTAAAAGCAGCAATAAAGCATGAAGAATACATAACAAATAAAATTAAAGAACTTATGAATTTGGCTATTGCTAAAAATGAATACTACGCTTATAACTTGCTTGATTGGTTCATTCAAGAACAAATTGAAGAAGAGAACCTATTCACTGACTTATTTAACGATTTCTTATTAAGCGGTAAAATGCTCGGCGTATGGGATCACCATATAAAACATCCTGAGTAATTTGAACTAATATCTTCAAATTTTCTTTTTTCTTTTTTATGCCAAATTTTTATCCGTTTATATAGTTTGTTTAGAATCTCACAAGAAAAGGTAGATTTTTTAATAGCGTTTAATTGAAATTTTCCCTATATATTTATACTTCGGGTAATAAAATAACAAAAGAATCTCCTTCAACCCATATTTTTCCATTGTAATTATTTAAGACTCGCTCGACTAAAAGGAATCCTAGAATTATTTCTTTAATCCTACTATCCTTTTCTCTTTCTTTTTGGAAAATCATTTCTTTTCCAATATTTAAAATCTCTTTTTGATAGTCAATAAATTTCACTTTAATATAATTTACGTTATCCTTTTGACTTCTAATAATAATAATTTTAATCTCAATAACGGGACTTCTATTATATCGAATTGAACTAATCAGGATATTGACAAAGACATCTATTAGAAATTTATCAGCTTTTACATATAGATCTTCTGATGGATGTTCAACAATTATATTAATTTTTTTATTAGTATAACTGTTAGTAATGAATTCTTTAACATCGTCAATAATATTATTTAGATTTACTGGCTCAATTGAAATTTTTGTTTCATTAAGCATCGTTAATTTTTGTATTATATATATCAAAAGTTGACTGTTTATACATTGATCTTTAATATAATCCAATAATTCTTGTTTTGGTTTTAATATCATTTGATTAACGTATTTCATATATTCGTCTAAGAATAATTGAATATTATTTATCATAGAATTGATATCATTCACAAATAGTTCCTTATAAAAATATTCTCTATCTAATTCTTCGTGCATTGTTTCTTCGCTTATACGCAAGGTTTCTTCAGCTAACTCACGTAGCATGACATTTTTAAGAATGTCTGAAATAATGGTTAATAATTCTAAATTTTCTTCTATCCAATAATCCTTGTCGTCTATATTATCAAAACATACAATTCCTTCTAAGGTTCGATTAATTTTTATTGAAAATACTAAAAAGTTTTTAACTTTATGATTTTCAAGGAAATATTTTATATTTACTGCTTCTCGAGGAAGGTTATTTATGTTTTTAATATAAAAATAATCGTATTCGTTTAATTTCTCCTTTAGCCATGGAAAATTATCAATTATTAAATTTTCAGGTAAATTAATTTGGGGAAAAATCACTTTGCGAGTCCAAAGATAACTAGTTTTTGTGAAATTAAAACTATTATTAAAAATGTAAAGATAAACTCGTGTTGCGTGAAGAAATTCACCAATATCTCTAAGTGAATCAATTATAGCCCTATTAAACTTTTGTATACCTACAAATCTTGATACAATTCCTGTAATAATAGCTTTTAATCTCGAGATTTTTTTTAGTTCTTGTTCTAGTTTTTTTTGTTCTGTTATATTTTGACAAATAATTTGATAAAAATTTTTTTCACCTATATCGACTAAAGACGATTGCATATTTACCCAAATGAGACTACCATTTTTTTGATAGAGTTGAATTTCTAATGGAGAAAAAATCTGACCTTTTTCTTGTCTTTTCAGTCTTTCAAGAACAGTTAATAAATAATCTTGATGTATTATTGAAAGATCTACAAATTTTCTTCCCATTAATTCCTCTTTTGTATATCCTAACATTTCCTCTAAAACAGGATTAAAGTCAACTAATGAACCATTATGATCAATTAAAAGGATAGAAAAGGGTGAATCTTCGAATAAATGACGGTATTTTATTTCAGAATTTCTTAGATCAATTTCTGTTTCGATTCGCTTACTAATATTTCGAATTATGTATTGAACAACTATTTGACCTCCCATCTGTACTTCATTGACACTAACTTCAACGGGAATAAGATTACCAGAACTATCAATAACCTCTAATCTTAAAGGAAATGGGTAATTCAGCTGATCAAATACTTCTTCATTAAAATCTATATTAATTATACCACTTAATATTTGACTGGCATGCAAACCAATAAAGTCCTCAAATGGTCGTTGGAATAAACCCTCCGCTTCTTTGTTAACATCCATTATTATTCCTGATTTTTTATCAATTATTAAAATAGCATCTCGAGCAGCTTTAAATAAAGCCTCATAACGCAATTCAGCCATTTTGAGTGCTTCAATTGAGGGTTGATATAAATCAATTTGATTATTTATAGTACTATGAATAGTTGCAAGGATATCTATGACTTGATCTCTATTCAAGTAATGCTTTTTTATTTCGTCAAATTGCTGAAGTACGAAAGAACTAAATTGGTTAATTATATTTTTAGGAATTTTTTCATTGTAATAAATTATTAAAGATAATGGTAAAGCACCACCACTAATATTCTCATTTGGAACAAAGTCAAAATAAATCGCTGCATTTGAGTTTAAATGAGGGAATGGAAGAATAACTGAGGTTGGTCTAAATTGATCTCCTCCAAAAATAAACTGTGATATTGAAAAGCTTTTTACAGAGATCAATTCTGGATTCTCAAAAGCATCTTTAGGATATACTGCTTCGATTTTAATACCTAAATTCTCATCCGAGCGACAAAAGATAATCCCAACCTCTCTTCTTGGAATATAGCGTTCGATTCTCTCTGCAATTTTAAGTGAAAGCCAATTAAACGCTTCATCGATATTTATATTTTTTGTACCACTTGTCAAAAATGTTTTCAATGGCCTCCTTTCAAGTTTCTTAACTCCCATGGCTTCTTCTAGATCACTCTTATCTCGTTTCTTTAAATCACTCTTATTAAAAAGAATAAGAAGTGGTAATTCACTTAACTCAGGTTTACCTGCAATTTCATGCAGTAATTCACGAGCATATGAGAATCTTGCTTCGTCAGTAACATCTAAAACAAAAATCAACCCATCTTGGTTTTTTAGATAAGGTTTCCACAGCTCTTTAACTTTGTATTTTCCAGGTATATCATAAGTCAATAATGATACATTATTAACTAAAAGTCTTGAAATGTCTACATTTATTGTCGGAAAGATCGCTTTTGATACCGATTTTCTTCTCGTTCTAATAACAGTTGTTTTGCCTGCCATAGTAAGTCCGAAAATTAATACTTTTGCCTCTTTTTGTTCAAATATGACTTTTTCCTCTGGGAAAGAAGCATAAAAGGTATTAAGTAATGTTCTGATTTCCTCTAGTTTAGTAGCATCTCCTTTATCAACTTTAGAATCTACATAAAAAGCTTTGAAAGCATCTTCAATCTTTTTGAACTCTTCAACAAATCCCTCTAAAAACTCTTCAGCTAAAGTAGAATTAATTTTAGATTTACCATCGACAACTAAAGAAATTAAAAGCCGCTCATTTCTTGTTTTTGAATATTCACTTGGAATATCAAAAACTAAATTAGCCGTTTTAAAAGTTCCAAAGGTATGTTTGAAAAAACCTCCATTATAGAGGTCTATTAATAAAGGAACTTGCTTGATATCATCCCTTTGAATAGCTTCAGGTAATTTTAAAAAAATGTAAGGAGGAAAATATGGATTCCGATGACTTAAAACTAAAATTCTCAAGTATTAACAACCTCTATTCGCTTTTAATCAATTAAGCCCTGTTATTATATAACTGAAGTATTTTGTAGAAAAATATATGGTTAAAGTGTCTATTCTAGTGTGAACCATAATAATCCTAATTTTAAAGTATAAAACTTAACGATAGTTTACTAATAAAAATTCGAGTAAAAAAATGTATCAAATTTTTTCATAACTTAGAATAATATTTATTTTTTAATTGTGGTTAATTGGAATTATTTATGCCTAAGGGCAAGATCCAATAATTAAGAACATTTAAATAATTATCCAACATTCATATTTTGGAGTCCTAATAATCTAAAATTAAGAAAATCTAAAAAATTTGAATCATAAAAAGGGTGAATAAAATGGAAAGAAAAAAATATTACAAATATGTTTTTCTTATTGGTGCGATCTGGAACCTTCTTGTTGGGTTAATTTTCATTCTTACATCTCCGCTCGTAGATTCCTTGGTGCCTATGTTTGGTATGGAAGTACCGCCTAGTTTAATCTTTTATCATTCATTTTTTGGTATTGTAACCGTATTTGGAATAGGGTTTTATTTAGTGGCAAGAGATATCACTAAGAATCATGGTATTGTTGTATTGGGTGCAATAACAAAAATTTATGTTTTTATACTGTACTTAATCTATTTTGTATTAGGTTACTCTAACTTCCTTCCAATCCTATTCGTAATTGTTGATCTCATTTTCGCGTGCCTTTTCGTCGAATTCTTAATCAATTTTAAGAAAATCTAAAAAAT
>JBHLOG010000114.1:0-10826 GCA_048940765.1 Promethearchaeota archaeon
CTAGCAAATCCTATTGTAATTAATTCTTCATCCAATAAATTCCATGAATGTCCTTTTTGATAATTTATCAAATTAAATTTATTCTCAATGTGTGCGTCGTAGAGGTCGAGATCGTCAATTTCTATTGCATTCTCGAGAACGTGTGGATTTGCCCGCCAATTTGGCCATTTTCTACCAAACATTTTTCTGAAGGGTTTTGATACCCAAAAAGGCAAGTGAATACCGTTAGTAATATAATCAATTTCATATTGAGGAAACATTTTTCTTGAAATATCTCCGTGTTTTCGTGCTACAGCATTTCTATATCTAGAAAGAGCCATACCTAAAAATGTCATGTTAAATTCGCCATTATCATCAGCTAGTTTTCTAATTTCTTTTGGCATTCTACTTTCAAAGACCTTGTCGACTAAATCTTGCTTAAATCGGTCATGACCCGCGGGTACCGGTGTGTGTGTTGTAAAAACAACTCTTTCCTTAACTTTATCAATACTTCCTAATTCATTAAATAATTCCAGAGTGGCAAAAGAACCATGTCCTTCATTTAGATGATAAGTTTTAATATTATTATATCCCAGTGATTTTAGAAGTTTAATACCACCAATCCCTAAAATTATTTCTTGAACAATTCTATTCCATCGACTGGTGCTATCGTATAATGAACCGGTCATTTTTTTCATCCACTCCTCATTACCTTCAACATCAGTGGTTAGAAGGTAAATTGGTAGTACATGTCCAGATTGACCTATTACCCGATAAAGCCAAGCACTTACAAGTACATCCTTACTTTCGATTTTTAGAGAAATTGGTTTTTCTACTTTATCAAATTCATAATAAAAATTCCATGCAATTTCTTTTTCTTTTTGATCACCAAATTCGTTGAAAAATTGATAAAAATATCCAGAGCTGTAGCATAGACAAATTCCAACCATTGGTATCTCTAAATCTGCAGCGGATCGGACTGTATCTCCAGATAATACACCCAATCCACCAGAATAAGTAGGAATGTTTGAATCAACTGCTATCTCCATAGAAATATACGCAACAGTAGTGTTTGACTTCAAATCGTCATCAATTTCCATTTTTTTTTCACATCTTGAACTTTATTTCGCTAAATTTATAGAAATAACACATTTTATATATTACTTGTAAAAACCATACTTTAAAATCTTATCTTAAAAAATTGATAGAAGAGTAGAGTTATTAAATAATAAAAGAATTGAAAAATTAGAATAAAAAAAATAATAAGAAATAAAAGCTAAAAAATAAGCAGAATTTAGATTTTTAGAGGTTCACCGCTCTCTTTTAATATTTCGACCTTAATGCTAGGGTCTTTTTTTTCTAGAAGTTTTTTAAACTTAGTTAAATCTTTGCCCCAATTATGCATTGGGACAGCAAATCTTGGTTTTACATCAATAATAGAGTCGGTAGCTTCATCAAAATCCATTGTGTATGTCCCTCCACACGGCATTAAAGCAACAGTGATATTTCGACTTGCCAGATCTTTCATCTCGGGAATTCGTTCAGTATCTCCTGCATGGTATACACTCTTGTCTTCTGCTGTTACTATAATACCAGCCCACTTATTCCGTTTAGGATGATTTGGTTTTTTAATATTGTATGCTGGTACCAACTCTATTGAAAGATCTTTATAGTCAAATGAGTCTCCTAACTTTAATGGTTTTCCATTAAATTTTTGTAGGCTACTTGCAATGCTCTCAGGACCGATTAAAACTGTATCATCCTTCATAAGAATTTTTATGCTACTTGAATCAAAATGGTCCCCGTGTGAATGTGTTGAGACAATTATATCAGCTTTTTCTTCACCTTCTTTAATCTGGTAAGGATCAAGGTAAATTATTCTTCCACTTGCTGTTTTTAATTTAAAGGCAGCATGACCAAGCCAATAAATATCCATAGTCATTTTTTATTTCACCACATTAAAATATTTCTAAAAATGATTTATATTTTATTATAATGATTAAATGGCTTTTATTTATATCTTAAAATTAGTAAACTAAAGAGAAAATCCTTTAAAAATGTAAATAGAAATTTTATTTTTCTTCTTCAAATTTCCATTCGGGGCTTTCTAGGGGTATTTTTTTTGTTATCCCAAACTTATCCTCTTTAGATAGAGAAAGATCTTTAAATCGTTCTAAAAATAATTTACTTTTAAAATCAGGGATTTCGTTTATAAAAGCGGGTTTTGTTATAAAATTAGGAGATTGCAAACTATGCTTTTTATTATTTATTTCATCTCTTAATTTTTGGTCTAGATTTTCATCCTTTTCAAAGAGAGGGTGATTAATTTTCAGGAAATTTGAACTTTTTGGCTGAAGTTGATTTAATGGAATAGTTGATTTTAAAATTCGACAAGTAGGGCAATTTATTTCATCCAATCCGTGAATACAAGTCATTTTTTCTGAAGTAAATATTTTTTCAAATTCTAAATAAATCGAATTTATTGTATCATTTAATTTTTGTTATTATATTTTTTTAGATACCTTAAAAAAGTAGAATACCCTAGAAAATTAAATGTGACTATTATGAATTATGAATATGGAATTTAAAGGTGTTTTTTTTTGATCTTTATGGTACATTATTAGTACCTATAAATAGTAGGAAAGCATGGAAAAACTGGCTCACTACGTTTTATAAACTTATGAATCTCTATGGATTAAGAATTTCTGAGAAAGATTTTGCAAAAGAGTGCGATGGATTTTTTTCAAAAACAGAACCTAGAGAAAATGATGAAAATTTAACTACATATGAGAATAGGATAAGAAAGTTTGCTCTCGATTTAAATTTAAAACTCAAAATATCTGAAATCGCGAAAATCGCTAATTGTTGTGTTAATGCGTGGCATGAATATATAAGACTCGATTCAGATACAATTCCATTATTAGAAAGATTAAAAAATGAGAAATCTATAACCCTTATTACAAATTTCGATCATCCTCCATACATTTATGAAATATTATCTAAATATGGACTCACTCAATATTTCGAATTTATTATTATATCAGGAGAAATTGGTGTTAAAAAACCTGATCCCCAAATTTTTCATATTCCTCTTAAAAAAAGTGGATTAAATCCTGCTGAAGTAGTATTCATCGGTGATAGTAAAGAAGACATCGAAGGGGCTAATAATGCAGGTATTAAACCCATTTTAATTCTCCATCAAAAAATTAAAAAAACTTTAATTGCAAATGATTACTTTTTAAAAAAGACAAACAAAAAACTCACGGAGCAATATTCAAGGATAAAACCATGGAGAATTATTTGTAGTTTAAGAGATTTATATCAAATCCTTAATTTATAAATACTTTAAGAAAACTTATTTAATGAAATACCAAAAAATATCAATAAAACTGAAATTTTATAAAATTTTTAAATCCAAAGCAATTAATTTTAATATTTAACATTATTAATAAAAATTTGAAATCTTTTTAATAAACAATATAAAAAGTGAAAAGAATGGCAGAATGGCAAGTAAATGAGAATAAAGCGTGGTTTAAGAAGTGGTGGCCTAAGGATACTCCAAAGAATTACAACTTTGAGAAAATTTCATTAGGAGAATTTTTCGAAAGACAAAGAAAAAAATACCCTAATGAAAGAATGATGTGGTTCATCGAATCTTGGATGACTTATGAAGAGGCTGGGCAAGCTATAGACTCTCTAGCAACAGCTCTTCATAAATTAGGTATAAAGAAAGGTGATGTTGTAGCATTTTTATTACCTAATAGTTTCCAATGGGTTATTAGTTTTTATGCAACTGCAAAGTTGGGAGCAATTGCCACGGGTGTAAATATAACTTATAAACCTTTGGAAGTATTACATCACTTAAAATTAACCAATGCAAAAGTATTAATTACTTTGGATGCATTATATGGTGAGTTAGCACGTCCAATCATTAATAAGACTAATGTTGAGATGGTTATTTACACAAATATAGTCGATTTAGCTTCAGGTTTATCAGGAATTAAGAAGACATTAGGAAAAATGATTGGTAAAATTCCAAAAGGAAAAGTTGATTTTCCTAGTGCTATAAATTTTTTAGATCTTCTTGTTACAAAACCAGATCTTCCTAAAGTACAATTTGATCCAACTGAACATACTGCTACATATATTATGACTGGAGGAACAACAGGAGTTCCTAAAGCAACGGTATTGACACATTTTAATTTAGTTTCTAATGCAATCCAATGTGTTCTTTGGGTAGGTGGAGAGGATCCTGGTGTAGGTGATATCGGTGCTATTCCACTCTTCCATTCATTTGCTATGACAGCCGTTATGAATGTAGCAATTGGTTTGGGAGGATGGATGATGCTTTTTCCACGACCACCGCCTACTGAAGAATTTCTAAAAGAAATCACGCATGTTGATGCTCCAAAAGGGCTTTTTTATGCAGGTGCTGAAATTTTGTTTAAAAGGATTGCTGATTTTCCTCATCTTGAAAAATTTCCTGGCTTAATGGGGAGATTAAGACTATGCATTTCAGGTGCTGGACCTTTACATGCACCTGTACAACAATCATTTCAAAAAAATACTGGTGGAAGAATTGTAGAAGGATATGGCCTTTCAGAAGCCAGTCCTGTTGTAAGTGGAGGGAATTTATTCGGTGAGAGTCCAGTAGGTTGTATTGGTATGGCAATGACTGGCACCGATTGGGCTATTTTTGATGCTGATGATTTTGAAAAGGGACCAATAGCAGATGGTCTACCAGGATCAAAATATGGAGAAGAACACACAGGAGAATTATGTGTATGTGGACCTCAAGTTATGAAAGGTTATTTAAATCAACCTGAAGAAACAGCAGATACTTTAAAGAAATGGGATGGTCGAACTTGGCTCCTCACTGGAGATATAGGCTTCATGAATGAAGATGGGACTGTGGCACTTAGAGATAGAAAGAAACAATTAATAAAAGTTGCGGGACATTCGGTATTTCCTGCTGAAGTTGAGACAATGTTAATGAGTCATGAAGCAGTATCAGAAGCAGCTGTAGCAGGTCTTCCAGATCCTTCGGGAAAAGTTGGAGAAATAACAAAAGCCTGGGTAACCTTAAAACCAGAATACAAGGGCAAGATAACTGGAGAAGAATTAATAGCTTGGACAGAAAAAAATATGACGAAATGGAAATGTCCTGCTATGATTGATATAATTGACGAAGTCCCGAAAAGTATTATGGGAAAAGTAGAAAGACGAACTCTTCAAGAAGCAGATCCGTTATTTAAAAAGTAATTTATCTTTTTTTTATTTTTTTTAAAAGTTTATTTTATTTATAAAAATTAAAATTCGTCCTTTACAAATTTCATAAAATATTGATATAATACTTCATTTAATCTTCTATGGGATTAACGGCCACTGAACATACATTCAAAAGTTATCTTTTATTTTGGATAGGCCAATTGTTTTCATTATTAGGGTCTTCTATTATTCAATTTGTAATAGTCTGGTGGATAGCAGAAGTAACAGAAAGTCCAATTTACGTATCAATTGCTTTTTTCTTGGGTTCACTTCCAATGGTGATTATTCCTCCTATTGTTGGTGTTTTTATAGATAGATGGAATAGAAAGGTTACCATCGCGGTAACCGATTCGGTTCAAGCTTTCATAACATTCCTGATAATTTTAATATTTATAAATGATATTGCTAATATCTGGCTCGTTATTACAATGAATTTTTTTCGTGGAATATGCCAAGCGATTCATTTTCCTACTGTTAATGCTATAATCCCCATAATGATACCAAAGAAACGTCTAAGTAGGATGAATGCAATCAATTACTTATTTACAGGGATTATACGTGTAATTGGACCAATAGTTGCAGCAACATTATTAGCTTTCTTCATAATCGAACAAATACTTTGGGTTGATATATTTACGTTTTTTATTGCTATAATTCCATTATTGCTTATTACTGTTCCTTCAATTAATGCTAATTCAAAAAAGACCGAAAAATATTCTTACTTTAAGGATTTTAAATCAGGAATAAGCATTTTAAAATCTGTGAAGACCCTTCTTATCTTGATTGTATTTATCTCTGTTATTAACCTCTTGAATATGCCGTTTACTACGTTAATGTCATTATTTGTCTTAATAAATCACTCTGGAACGGCTGCAGATTTTGCTTTAATAAGCGCATTCTTACAAATTGGTATTGTTATAGGTGCAATAATAGCTTCAACTAGAAAACATTGGAAACATAAGGAATTAATTATACTCTATTCTGTTTTTATAGGAATTGGTGGATATTTAATTACAACAATAGCCCCAAAAGGTTATTTTCTGTTAATGGGCATCGGAACATTAATCCACGGAGTTCTAATTCCTATAGTAAATACAATGTTTCTTACAATTTTACAAACAAGAGTTCCTCCAAAATCTCAAGGAAGAGTATTCTCAATTGTCGTTAGTATTGCAGCAGCCGTAACACCACTTGGTATGATAATTTCTGGGCCGCTAGCAGAAGTATTAGGAATTCGAATATTATTCATAATTGTTTTGTATTTACAATTTGTGAGTATTATGGTAACTTGGTTTTTCACAAATCTTAAACATATTATAAACAAAGAATCTAAAGATGAAATTATTGAAAAAGAAGAAGTAAGCTTAAGACCTGAGCAAATTGAATTATAACTATCTTTTACCCTTTTTGACTAGTTTTAAATAAATTTTAATTTTTAATTTAATTCCTTAAAATTAACTTAAAAAGTAATAGTTTTCATCAACATCGCTTAATACCTATAATGACCAAAGCAATAATTTTATCTGGAGGTTGGGGAACTCGTTTACGACCATTAACTTGTTCAATACCTAAAACTCTTATTCCTGTAGTAAATAAACCCGTAATAGAGCGACAAATTTTATTGTTAAAAGCAGCAGGAATTAAAGAAATAATTTTAGCAGTAAGTGTGATGTCTGAGATTTTACAAAATTATTTTAAGGATGGAAAGAAACTTGGAATCAAAATTCAATATACTAATGAGAAAAGTCCACTAGGAACTGCCGGTGCAATAAAATTAGCTGAAGATTACCTAAAAGATGATGATTTTTTTATGTTGAATGGAGATGTCATCCTAAATTTTGATTTTAAAAAAATGGTTAAAGTCCATGAAATTTATAAAGGAGTAGGATTAATTGCTAGTAAAATTGTTCCTGATCCTTCAAGATATGGGGTGCTAATTATTGAGGAAAGTACAAATAAAATTTTAAAATTTCTCGAAAAAACCGAATATACACCTCCAGAAGGAAAAAATATCCCTATGCCTATTAATGCTGGTGTGTATCTTTTAGAACCTGAAATATTTAAATATATTAAACCTAATAAGAAAGTTTCAATAGAAAGAGAGGTCTTTCCTGTTCTTGCTAGTGAAGAAGAATTATTTCATTACTCAATTTCTGGTATCTGGAAAGATATTGGGAAACCTGAAGAATTGTTAGAAGGAAATATTGAATTAATGAATGATTTATTGGAAAACCTTAAAGAGAAACGAGAAAATTTAATTGATGAGAGCCTTGATATTCAGGGTAAAGCAATGGTATATCCACCTGTAACTATTGGCGAAAATGTAGTAATGAGAAATAATTGTCGAATTGGACCAAATGTTGTCGTTGGGGATAATGTTTATATTGGAGCAAATTCAGAACTTAAAGAGGCTTTAATATACAATGATGTGTATATCTCAAATAATGTTAAAATAGATAAAGCAATTATTGCTGATAATTGTTTAATACATGATGGAGCAAAATTAATAGGTAATAATCAAAACTTAGTAATTCTTTCTTCTTATGTGGAAGTATTAGATAATATAAAGTTATTCGCACCTTCTAACAATTCACTTTCGGTTTGTCACCATGAGGTTGTTAGATTGGATATATAGATAATATTGTTATCTGAGATGATTGAATTTTATGGAAAGAATTAAAGAAAATGGTTTAAAAATATTTGATGCGATATTTGAAAATAAAAAAAGTGTTGAAATTGATGAAATTGAATATCCAATTAAGAGATTCTCAAGTGGACCACATTATGTTGATCTCTTTGGATATCGATACATTGAACAAAATCGTAATAAAAAATCCGAATGGGGCAAAAAGGCTAGAGAAGGACACAAAATAATGTGGATTATTAAAGGGAGACGTTATATTGCCCAGATTTTAGATGGAGAATATAAAGACTTGAAGAAATAGTTTTTAAAATTATCGCATTAGCTGTTGGAATGATCATCCCACTTCTATTCGAGAAAAGGGGAATAATTTCAAAAAATTAAATTAAGTGGATATTTTCTCTTAAGAATTATAATACTTATTACTTATAATAATCAATTGCAGAAATTGGACTCCAAATTATTTTAAATTAATATTAAACAATTTTAAATAAAGAAAAAGATACAGAGTTTTTCTTTTCCATATCCTTATTGAGTATATATTATGTTTCATATACTCAATTATACTCTTAATCTGTTTTTAAATTTTTCAAAATCAGTTCTAAATAAGATTCTCTTATTGATTCTTCCTTCTTAATGTTGAAATTTTTTAGAAATTGGAATAAAATCTCTCGAGATTTCTCTATTTGATCTGAAGAATTGACTAAGCATTCAACTTCAATAAAATTTTGTTTTAAGAGAGGTATATAATCAATCAATGCCTTAATATGAGTATTTTTAAAGTTAAATTCATATAATTCCCTTTCTTTTTGAACAGTAGATATTTCTTGAAAACCCAATTTGGTTAACAATTTCTTCATACTATCCGTATCTTCAATTTTGATATCAATTTCACTTCGAGTTTTTGTAGAATTGTCTATCTTTTTCCCTTTATAGGTTATGTAATGATTGATAATTTTTTCCTTTGATCTATAATTTTTATTAAATTCACTAGACATCCTTAATCTTAAAGCTTCATCAGTTTTTTTAAAATCTCTCAATCCTTCAGGCATATTGAAATAGGTATCTTCATGATACAAAGATAATTTATACACACCATTATTCTTCTCAAATTTTTTTTTGATTAATTCAGGATCTAAGATCTTAACTTTTATTTCTACTTCAATCATTGCAATTAACTCTTTTCTAATAACAAATATAATACATTATTTTTTAATAGTATTAATAGAATGAAATCGAGTTGATGTATTTATTACTCAATTACAAGAAGATGCAAAGAAACTAGCGGATAAATTTGGTTATCTATCCTATATGGTAGAAAGATACATACAATTTTTGGGTTTAAATGAAACAGTAAATATGCTAAAGGCAAATGAGAAAAAATTAACTCCTACAATAAGAGTGAACACATTAAAGATTTCTGCTTTAGAATTAAAAAAAAGATTAGAAGAAAAAGGATTTGAGTTAGAACAAGTTGAATGGATTCCTTGTGGATTTAAAATTCTTAAAGAATCATATAATTTAGGTTCCTCTCATGAATTCCTACAAGGATATTACTATTTACAAAATGTAGCTTCAATGTTATCAGCTATTATTCTCGATCCCAAATCAAATGAAATTGTTATAGATATGTGTTCAGCACCAGGAAGTAAAGCAACGCACATGGCTCAATTAATGCAAAATCAAGGAACTCTTATTCTAATCGACAGAAATAAAAATCGAATTCCTGCTTTAGAAATGAATCTACGTAGAATGGGAATTATTAATTCGATTGTTCTTAATATGGACTCTATTAATTTATCACATCTAAAAATCAAGGCTGATAAGATACTATTAGATGCTCCATGTACAGGAGAAGGATTAATTAGACAAGACCCAAGTAGAAAAAGAAATAAAAAAATGAAAGATATTGAAAAAATGGCTTTAATTCAAAAAAAATTATTAGAAGCCGGATTAATGACATTAAAAGTAGGAGGTAAATTATTATATTGTACTTGTTCCATTGCTCCTGAGGAAAATGAGTTAGTTATCAATGGTGTTTTAGAAAAAACAGAGAATTTTGCCATAATTGAAATTTCTGAAAGGTTTGGTGTAAATGGATTGACAGAAATTTTCGGAAACTCCCTAATGGATGATTTGAAATTCTCACAACGTTTATATCCTCATATTCATGATACTATAGGCTTTTATTTTTGCCTAATAAAAAAAATAAGCTAGTTTTTTCGTATACTGAGTTTATTAAGTTTGATTTTAGTCAAATTGATTAAGATCTATAAACAATAAATGAAATTTAGATTATCTTTTTTTATTGCTTTTCTCTTAAATAATGACCTTTATCATTTAAATTATAAGCAATAATATCCTCAGATTTAAGTTGTTTTATGTCTTCATTTTCAACTTTAGATTGTGCTATAGCTAAAATTTCATTCATTTCATTGAATATCAATAAAAAATCCCCTTTTTCAAGATTAGAGGATATTTTGGAAATCATATTTTTTAAAATATTGTTCCCATATAAAATAGATCTCTCTCCCTCCCTACTTATGTAAATACATTTATTATCAGAAAGAATTCCCCTTTTGTATAGATATTCCGCGCCTTCTAAGCTTAAGTGAAAATTTCCTTTTTTAATAAATCCAAAATATAGACCTAAAGAAAAGATTTTATCGTTAAGCTCAATTAAATCTATTTGTTCTTGTAAAAAATTGAATGATAAATAAATAATAGGATAGTTAGTTTTTGAATTTGACTCTTTCAGTGAAATATATAGCATATTCTTAGATCTTATGATGAATTGAGATAAATTGGGTGATATTTTCGATAGAGATTGTAAAATGATTTCTTTTTCAATTTCATTAATTTCTCTAAAATTTGAAGATTCAATCATAATCGTTCAAAATAGAAAGAATTAAGAAGATTTATAATTATTAATCATTAA
>JBHLOG010000115.1:0-10775 GCA_048940765.1 Promethearchaeota archaeon
ACATGCCCTATTTGTGGGTATGTAAAGATTGCCCATGGAACTGTAGAATAATCTACAGAAGTTTTTTGATCTTCTGGTCCAAATATATTATTAATACAAATTTCTGCCTCATAATTAGCCTTATGACGGAACTGATAGAGCCCATTAGCATCACCTATACACCAAATATTCTTTTTATTAGTTTCTAAATATTGATTAGTTTTTATCCAACCTTTATTATCAGTTTCAACTCCTGTATTTTCAATTTTTAATAAATCTGCATTTGAACGTCGTCCTGCGGCTATGAGAATTTCTTCCGCCATTATTTCCCTTTCTTTTCCAGTGTGCATATTTTTTATTAAAACAGTTTTTAACTTCTTCTTATATGCGCTTATTGCTTTTTCATTTAATAGAACGGTCATATATTTTCGGAAATTTTTTTCTAATTGTTGACTAATTTCTGGTTCTTCTGTGATTACCAAACGTGGGAGCATCTCTACAATTGTAACTTTTGTCCCCATTGCTGAAAAAATGTGAGCAAATTCTGCTGCTATAACTCCACCACCAATAATTATCAGGCTCTTCCATGGTTTTTTTGGAAATTTATCACCAAAAAAGTTTTCATTTGTAATGTAATTTAAATCTTCTATTCCTTGAATTGGAGGAATGAATGATCTCGCACCTGATGCAATTACAAATCGTTCACCTTTAAAGTGTGCAATTTCTTTCTCGATTTTAACATCTTTCACTTTCATTTCATAGTCAGCAATAAATTCTCCAACACCCTTATACACTGTTAAGTTTGGCACTGTTGAAAGTCCTTTGTCAATTTCCTCACTTTCATCGATTTGAGACCACATTCTATCTGTTATTAGATCCCAATTAATATTTTCTACATTAAATTCGATTCCAACCTTTTTAGCATTTTCAGCGTCTCGGATTAAATCCGCTGGATGAACCAATACTTTTGATGGGATGCACCCTCGCGTTAAACATGTTCCTCCCATCTTAGTATTTTCTACAAGGGCGCATTTCATTCCCATTTGAAGTCCAACATTTAAAACATTTAATCCAACCCCACTTCCAATCACAAGTAAGTCATATTTTTCCATAATTTCATTTACATCTATATCCTTTTTAAAGTTTATAGTAATAAATTAAAGGATACAGAACAATCAAAAAAATAGCTATAAAAAGCTAGTGGTTAGATGGAATTAAAACTACAAAATTACTGCCTTGTTTATTATCACTTTTAACCCTATCTTCAACCCAGATATCACCTTTATATGTATCAATAATTTTTCGTACGAGAGACAATCCGAGACCCATTCCTTTACTTTTGTAGCGTTTACGCGATCCTCTTTCAAATATAGTTTTCTTCCGAAAATCAGAAATGCCTATTCCATTATCTTTAAAGTTTTTTCGTAAAACATTTTCTCTGGAAACTTCATAAATATCCAAACCTGCTTTATTCATTTCTCTAATTATAAAATTGTTCCCTTTGTCAATTGTTTCGTAAACTCCAACTCCAATATTTATATTTTCAAGAAGTTATTTAAATATTTCCTTAGTTTGATAAAGTTCTGATTCACTCAATAATAAGTTCCTCTAAATTTTTAACTATAACTTCACTAATCCATAAATCTTCTAATAGAATATAGATTTGATAAACCAATTCTTTACTTTTTTTTAAACCATTTAAATTGTCTACTGAGAATATTTAAATTTATGTCATAAAAATTAGATTCTAACCATTCTCAGATTAATTTGAATGAATTTAGATATCTATTAGAAAAATATAAAAAAAAATGTATCTTATAGCATCGAAGGCAAGATTTTAACGAGGGGAACTGCTAAACCGCCAAGTAGGGAGCCAATAGAGCTCAATTTTTTAAGATAATCTTTGATATTTTTTGAAACTTTCACTACACGCGTCTTTCCCTCAATTATCGTTCCATCTTCAGAGAGCAAGAAAATTTGGATTGTTTGTTCTCCTGTTTCTCGAGGCTCTAAAGTTAACCATGTAGTATCTCCATTTTCTAACATGGTTGATAATACTCCGGCAATATCACTACCTTCTGATGAAATTAATGGGATGGGAGTATTGGGTATTATAAATGTACCTCTTCCTTCTACTTCAATGTCAAGTTTCAATCTTTTAGGTTCAAAGCCAGGAGCGTTTACTTTTAAAATGTATTTTTTAGCATCCGGAGAGTTGTTATAGAGGAAACAGAAAATATTCAATTCTGAATTTAAGTATACAACTTCTTGAGCTGTAGAGTCCATATAAATTGGATCTTTTGATACACGTTCAATATTATCTGCTAAATCTAATTGTAATCTATCAATTATATTGAAAAATCCGGGATTGAATTTTTTAATATAATTGAAAAGTTTAATGATGTCATTCATAGAAAAATACCATCTTTCTTCCATGTAAATCCCTTTTTCAACATTAAAGTTATCCGAATCAACATCAATTACTTCTTTTAATTCTTGAATTAGTTGACTTTCTGATAGAACTTCCTGAAATTTCAAATAATAAAGAAATAATAATCTTTCAATCGCAAAAGTAATAGGTAATTCACCTGGTTCGGTCTCATTAATTTTTTGAACAAACTCAGGATTCAAAATTTTGTTTAATTCTGCTAAATATTCATCCCACTTAAGAAATGTAACTGGATCTAGGTGATTTGAAAGAATTTCGGCGAAAAAGTTATCTAAGAAGATTTGATGGGTTGTTGGCTTATAAAAGTCTTGAAGACCATTAACATCATGTATATTAAGGTTTAGACTTCGGATTATTATTGCTAATCCAAAACCTACCAAAGCAAAACCAGCTGCAGCAAATCCTAAATTAAGATCACCAAGAAATATCATTATTATAAATAACACTAAGGCAACAAAACAAATGAGGGATATAATTTTCAATAAATTAGTAACCCTTTTTACGTTGTTTGCCAACAAATCAAAACCATCAAGACTATCAATTGGTCGACCCCTAGTTCTTTCAAATTTCAATCGTAATTTAAGAGAAGATTCAGTTGAATTAGCTCCTAATAATAACATTACTGAATTAAATAAATAAACTGATAAAATCGTATAAAAAATTATTGTCAATGTAATGTCAAGAGGTGCGAATAATGTAAGTATGGTAATAACTACAAGTATTATAGGAAGTACAAAAAGCAATAATTTTCCTACATTGGACATATAGCTTATCATATTCCCTTGGAATTTTTCTTTTTTGAGTATTTTAGCCAAATCTTTTTCTAAGTTTCTTTCCATTTTATTTGTCATCTTTTTAAAAAGATTTATATTTTAAAATTATGTAATTAGAATAATAGAACAAATTATTTTTAAGATTATTGTATAATTATTAAAGGGTAAAGATCTTTTATCCATTTATAATTTAGAATTAGTAAAAAAATCTTTACTAAATCTTTTTTTACTTTTTTATTAAAATTGAATCATTAATATTAATCAATTAAAAGAATTTATAAGAAGATAGTAAAATTTATCAAAATTTGGACTCCTATTGATTTAATATACTTTTTTGTATCAAATAATTAGATATACTAAAAATAAAAATGGTGAAAGGCAGGGTGATTTTCATATTATGACTTCGGTAAATGATTCTGTTATGATTGAAATACAAGATCTTAAAAAACATTTTAAAGAAGTTAAAGCTGTTGATGGAGTATCTCTGAAAATTAGAAAAGGTGAATTATTTAGTATTCTTGGTCCCAATGGTGCCGGAAAAACTACACTAATACGTATGTTAACCACGGTCTTAACTCCAACTGCCGGAGATGCTTTAGTTAATGGATATAGTATATTAACAGAAAAAAAAGAGATTGTAAATAAAATTGGAGTATGCCCACAAGAAATTACAATTTATGAAACTCTAAGAGCTGAAGAGAATGTAGAATTCTGCGCCAGCATGCATTCGATACCCCGAGAAGAAGCAAGGAAGAAAACAAAAAAGTTATTGAGTGATTTTGGTATAGCTGGAAGGAAAGATTGGTCTAAACATTTTTCAGGTGGTATGCAACGGCGTTTAAATCTTGCGATGGCATTAGTATTTGACCCTGAAATTCTGTTTCTTGATGAACCGACAGCGGGACTTGATCCTCAAGCAAGGCGACTCGTTTGGGACTATATTCAAAATCTAAAAAACAGGGATATTACAATTATTCTCATGACACATGATATGGTTGAGGCGGAATCTTTAAGCGATCGTGTTGCAATAATAGATCATGGTAAAATAATTGCTGAAGGCACTCCTACTGAATTAAAAGAGAAATTTGGGAGCGATAACATATTAGAGGTTTCCTTTCTTGAACAAAGTGACCTTGAACTAATGAAAAAAAACATTCAGAACATTCCGTTTGTGGCAAATTGGAATGAAATTAGCAGAAACGATAAAAATTTTCTTCATATAGCATTTCAAGGTGGTTTAAAGAACCTTGTGAAACTTCTTCAACAAGGACTTATTGAAAATATCGATGAAGTTGAAAATATGAAGTTTAGACAAAACTCTCTTGAAGACGTATTCTTAAATTTAACTGGACGGAGGTTGAGAGATTAGAATGCCTATTTTAGAAAATAAAGCAATTCAAATATCTATTAAAAATTTAAAAGAGAAATTACGTCATTGGCAATTTTTATTTTTTTCTCTTGCTTTTCCGATTATGTTTACTCTAATGTTTTACTTCATGCTTGGTCACGAAGAGGATCCTACTGGTCGTACTGGTTTTGATTATGGTTTCCCTGGAATGATTATATATGCAGTTGGTATTGGAACGATGAATGCTGCAATAATGTTTGCTGGAGAAAAAGGTTCAGGTATGCTTGATCGTCTAGATACTATGCCAACTGGGAGGAAAAATGTCTTTATAGGAACATTAATTTCTGAATCGATTTTTCTAATGCTTCAAATTTTAATAATGTTTATTATTGGTTATGGTATTCTAGGTTTATATTTCGTAAATCCATTAGCTTTACTTTTTGGATTCTTAATAACCATTCTATTTGGGATTTCTTCTGTTGGTATGGGGATAATGATTGCAAGTGTATCTAAAAATGTCGAAATAGCAAATGCTTTTTCTTTATTGGTCTATATGATACTTATCTTTATCTCAGGAAGTTTAATGCCTTTTGAAAGTCCTATTGTGTATTTCACACCTCCATACTGGGCAAAACAATTATATCTACAACTTACTGTAATAGGAAACGGGTTTAATGATAATTTATACAGTAGTTCACTTATAGGTGCTGGAGCAGAAACCATTCCAATTACTCTCTTGGGAGGGTTATTAATTATAATAGCATATACAATTATATTTATAATACTTGGTATTTTTGTTTTCCAGAAAAAGACAAAATTTTAATCTATTTTTTTTTAAAGCATTTACTCCTCATGCCTTCTAACCATATACCAATTAACAATATTAGTATTAGGGATAATAATTTCCTCAATTATTCGAAAACCAAAATGTTCATAAAAAGTTACATTTCTTTCTAAATTAGTTTCTAACCAAATTGGTAAATTTTCCTCATCTATCCTATTTAATATCGGTCGTAGGAGCATACCAGCAAAACCTTTTCCCTGATATTTTGGATCTATACCAATAGGTCCATGGTACCAATATGGTCCTTTCATATAGATATTTCGTATAGAATCATTAACTGCCTTGAAAAAAGTAATTTTTTTTGCAGTTTTGATTCCAAATTTAAGTGGTAATTTGATTCCACCATTTTTTAAATATTTCCAATATGATAGATTTACATTTTTAGGGGGTCGCCATATTGCTATTCCTTCTAAATCTTCTGAAGTACCATAAACTTCACCATATTTGAATCCTATTCGAAGGACTAATTCCCAGAAATGGTGAAGATTAGCTAATCTTTGATTTACATTAGGAATTTGCCAACGAATTACGGGATCATTCTGAAAAGCCCGTGATAAGACGTGACTAGCCGGTTTAATATATTTTTTTGAGAGGCGTATTAGTTCATTCATTTCTGATATTATTTTCTAAATTATAAAACCTTGATTTTTCTTAGAGAATTAATTGTTAATATTAATATCAGAAAGTACTAAAATCTTCAAATTTTTTCTTAATAAAGTAAGAATATTAATTTTGTTAACATTGCCTAGCTTTAAATTTGAAGTGAATGAAATTGAAGGGATCTATCAGATTAAAATAGATGTTCCTTTTGCCGTTAAATATGTTTGTCTTTACCTCTTTATGTTAAATGGGAAGAATATCCTTATTGATTCCGGTTTGAATATGGGAAATTGGAAAAAAGTATTATTTTTAGCATTTGAAGAAATGAACATTTCTATACAAGATATTGATTATTGTTTTATTACTCATATACATACTGACCATATAGGATTAATTCGGCTTCTCAAACAAAAAAATCCTGAACTTAAAATCTTAATGCATGATATAACTCATGAATTATTAAAATGGGAAACGAATGATAATAATTTAAAAGAATTAGAACAAGAAGCTAAAAAAATTGCGAAACAGCTAATAAAATATGGGATTAATGAGGAGCAAGGAGATAGAATCGTACAGTTTTTCACTTTTTGGCCAAAATTCATACAGTACCAAAAACCAGATATTATAGTCCACGATGGAGATGTAGTATTTAATACATTGGAAATTATTTGGACTCCAGGGCATAGTTTCGGTCATATCTGTATTTATGATAAAAAGAGAAGATATCTTTTCTCTGGGGATCATGTGCTTAGCAGAATTACTCCCCACATAGGAAATTTCGTCGTACCTGATTATTTAGCAGAACAATATAAAGCATATGACTTTAACAATATATTAAAACACTACTTAGCATCCTTAGATAAAATTGATGATTTGAATCCCAAGATAATTTTTCCCGCTCATCAAGAAATTATTTATAATCCTCATGAGCGTATAATACAAATTAAGGAACACCATAAAAAAAGATTAGCTGAGATTTCAAGTTTAATTAAAGATAATCCCATGACAGCTTATAGAATTTCTCAAATCCATTTTGGAGAAGATTTGGATGAAATTAATTCTTATATGGCTTTGAGCGAAGTGTTAGGACATCTTTTATATCTTCAAGCTCAAGATAAAGTTAAATTAATTGAGAAAAATGGAAAATTTTTATATTACTGTTAGTTTTTGAAAGATAATATGATCGAATGGATTAATTTCTTTATTTTAATTATCTCAACTGTCCTAATGACTTTTTTTTATACTAAAAGTGTAAGACCGGCACAATTAGAAAAAAAAATAGGAGAAATTGCATATAAAAAATGCGGGATATATCGAATTATTGCGAGCGTTTTTGAATTAATCGTAATTGTAAACTATATTCTCTACTTTTTTTTCCCTCTAAAAATTCTGTTACCTCAATTTTTTATATGGGATTATTGGATTTCTATCATTCTTAGTATAATAATTTTGGTTCCTTGTTTATATATCATGTTAATAGGTGTAAGAGATGCAGGAAGAGAAGCCCTTTTTCCAGATAAGGAACATAATCTTTATGAGGGAATATATGAAAAGATCAGACACCCACAAGCATTAGGAGAAGTTTTTATTTGGTGGACAGTAGCATTAATTTTGAATTCACCCTTTCTTTTTTTGTATTCTATTATATGGTTTCCAATATTTTACTGGTTTTGTAAAGCTGAAGAAAAAGATCTAATAATAAGATATGGAAAATCATATATTGACTACAAAAATCGAACGGGTATGTTCTTTCCTAAGAAAAAAAATAAATAAAATAATTCTAATTGCTAAATAATTAATTTCACATTTATAAAACCTTTAAACTAAATATAATGTCAACAGCTATTCAAAACTTAAGAGAAGCGATTACTGGAGAAAGTAATGCGAAAAGAAGATATGAATTATATGCTGAAAAAGCAAAAGAAGAAAATGCTCCTGAAACCATAGCGGCAAATCCTGTTAATATAACTATTGCATTGCTACCTGTTGAAGTTAAAGTAGCTGCAGCTACTCCAACTTAGAGTGTAAATGTCGAAATTAATCCATCATTTAACCCTAAGATAACACTTCGAATCTTTCCTCCACCAACTACGTGTTCTTCATGCCTTGAACTCAATTTTTCCCACCAAAAAGAATTTTTTTTTCTACTATTATTTCTAAATCCCGAAATGGAAATCAATTAGTAATTATAATTAAATATAAAAAAGATTGATATTTGAAAAGAATTACTTAAATGATTTAATATTTAAATTAGAATAGATGAACTATTATGATGCAAAAATGACGAACAAAGATATAAAACAACAAAAAAGTAAATTGATTGCTAAATTAGCAATTGCGGCAAAAAAAGCGAAAGATAGTGTAGGTAAACCTTTCATTTTTCATTTCCTTACAACCTTACGATGTAATTGTAATTGTGAGTCTTGTTTTTGGAAAGATAACTCAGTTAAGAATGAATTAACATTAGAAGAAATAAAACGAATTTATTTGGAAGCTAAAGAAGAGGGCTTTCTAATATCAATTCTTTGGGGAGGCGAGCCGACACTCCGTAAAGATATTACAGAGATTATACAATTTGCAAAACATAAAGCTAATTTTGCTTTTATTGGAATGGTAACTAATGGATTTCTTATTCCTAAACGGATTTCTGAATTCGGGAATGATATTAATCTAATTCTTATATCTCTTGACTCTCCTATAAGAGAAGAACATGATAAAATTAGATCATTGCCCGGACTCTATGATAATATAATGAGATCTGTTGAAATAATAAAAAGTGATTATCCTCTTATTTCTTTACAATTTAGCTTCTCTATTAGCAAATATAATATTCATCGAGTCGATGAAATGATTGCTCTTGGTGACAAAGTAGAGATTCCTATAGCATTTAATGTAATAAATACTATACGTCACTATTCATCTGGGGATGTAGATGAGAAAGGTGAGCTTTCCACAACAGACCAAGAAATAAGTGATGCGTTTTCAAGAGTTTTAACTGCCAAAAGGAATGGCTCTCATATATTAAATTCAGAAATGTATTTGAAACACTTTATCGGAGGAAAGAAACCTTATCGTTGTCATGCAAGAAAGATCTTTATGTTTGTAAATTCTAATGGCGATATTGAAGATTGTCTTCAATTAGATAACCCAATAGCAAATTTACGAGAAATTTCAGTTAAAGAAGCTCTAAATCTACCACGATTCCAACAATATTTAAAAGATACCGAAAAATGCGATAGTTGTAATTCACCTACTATGATCGATACTAGCTATGCTTGGGAAGATTGGAGTTTAATAACAAAATCAGGAGGAATTTCTTTCGGTTAAAAATAGAAATAGATTGATTATTATAAAAAAATATAAAAAAAATCGTAGATTGTAAAAAATTACTTTAAAAATTAATTCTGGTTTTTAAATTGAGTAATTTGAGTTTGGAAGAAATCAAGAAGCTCCTTAAAGAATATCCATTCAAACGAGATCGTGAGATCATATCTAAAATATTAGAGGGGACAAACCTTTCTCAGAGTGAATTAATGCGAGCCTTTCATATGTCATTACCTCTCTTCAACCTTATTATCCTTAATAGAAGATTTGAAAGAAATAAAGACATTGCCGAAAAAGAGTGGTCTACCACAAAAATAAAAAAAATGGACAACATGGGTAGTATAAAACAATTGGAAATAACTCCTCTTATTGATTTCCATGCTGAAGGGAACCTTCACGCTGAAAAAGGTGTTTCTTATTATATTAAGGCGGATGGTATCAATATTTTATTTGATACAGGTTTAAATGATAAGGATGAACATCCTTCTCCCCTATTAATGAATATGGAGGCTTTAGGTGTCAATTTAAAGGATATTAATTATGTTATCATTTCCCATTTGCACGGAGACCATGTGGGGGGGTCTAAATGGGTTCAGGAAAAAACATTTTCACTTTCAGGAACACAACTTAACTTAAGCCATGTGAAAGCATTTACTCCCGTATCAATGAATCACCCAACAGCAACAATCAGTCAAGTAACAGATCCAGAAGTTATTGAGAATGGTATAGCTTCTATAGGATCAATAAGAAACCCTTTATTCTTTTTTGGAGAGGTATTCGAACAATCTTTAGCTATAAACGTTGAAGGAAAAGGTATTGTAATCATTGTCGGCTGTGGACATCAGGGGATTCAAAAGATAATAGATCGTACAGAAGCGTTATTTGATACTCCTATATATGGAATTATGGGGGGATTACACTTGCCTATCCCAGAATTCCCGGGTGATGACATAACCTGGTCAGGATTGCCAATTTATAAATTCATCGTAACAAGAAGACCACCATGGGAACCGTGGCATATAGATGACCGAGATTACACCTTAGATTACATTAAAGCTAGAGATCCTAAGCTAGTAGCGCTATCACCTCATGATAGCAGTATGGAAAGTATAGATGCGTTTAAGGATACTTTCAAAGAGGCTTACACTGATTTAAAAGTTGGTAAAACGATCAAAATTGCTTAATTGATATTAACTGTTTTGGTATATCTGGAAAATTTAAAAAAAAAAAGTTGAAAATTCTTAACTGAATTATTAGGTTTAGCTATCTTTAAATTTCTATTATTTTTAAGAGTTTTTATTATTATCTTTCACGATCTATTACTTTAAGCTCCATAACAATATTGCCCCAGCCACCACATTTTAAACCTACATCAGGACAACCTGTCCTGGCAGGGAATAACTTCTCATTTGGATCTTGACCAGTATACATTAATGCAGAAGCAGCATATATTAATTT